>NZ_CANPVT010000043.1 GCF_947581735.1 Candidatus Palauibacter soopunensis | reverse complement strand
ATGTAATGCGTTTACATGATACAAGCAAACGGAGGGGGTGGGATTCGAACCCACGTGGGCTTACGCCCGCCGGTTTTCAAGACCGGTGCATTCAGCCGCTCTGCCACCCCTCCGGGTGTGGGGCGGAAACTGTCCCAGGGACCCAGGCCGATCAAGGTGACGGGGCGCTTCAGGGGCCGGGGGCGAGGGTGATTCGGTAGCGGACGACGCGCTGGATGCCGAGGTCGTCGCGGCTCACGGCCCACACGTCATCGCCGTCGAACACCGGGAACGGGTTGGAGGTGAAGTCTTCGGGCGGATTCACGGCTCCGAGGTAGGTCCCGTCGACTTCGAACACATCGAACCGGAGCGGAGACCGCCACACGAAGGGCGTGGAGAGGGGGCTGTCCGGGTCGTGATCCTCGTTCTCCACTTCCTGCGCCTCGGTGGCGACCCGCACCCATATGCGGCCGTCCCGTCCGGGGTAAAGCCCCGTGAAAGGCGGTTTCGTGTCCGGGATGGACGGCCCATCCCACGTCCAGCCCGGGACGGTCATGCCAATGCCGCGCTCGGTCTGGGCGCGGGCCTGATCCGCCTCGCGCGGGAAGACACGAGCGGGCTCGTGCGTTCGCTCGATGCGGAGGGCTCCATCCGGAAGCCCCAGGTCGATGGCATAGTCTGACGAGATTCCGCTGGCGAAGTGTCCGCCGGGGTGGACCACCCAGATCGCCCGCGGCGCGAATGGGACTCCGTACGTCGCCATGGCGCCGTCCCTTTCTCCCGTGACGGTTTCGGCCTCGAAGTCGCCGTGCGGCGGCGCCACCGTGTCGCGGGGCGTTCCATCGGGGTCGAAGACGGCCAGCAGGCCGCGACGGAAACCGGTCGCATCGGACAGGTCGCGGGCGGCCACGTACGTCCTCCCCCGGTCATCCGTCCACAGCGGACGGTTCGAATAGAAGGCCGGGACATAGGGCCACTCCTCAAGGGACTCCTCATCGGGACCATAAACCTGCAGGCGCGCATTGCCCGGATCGCGCACGACGACCCGCCGGTCGGGAAGCAGGGCCATCGCCTCGGGCTGCTGTAACTCGCCGGGGCCCTGCCCGGGTCCTCCCAGAGTCCGCATGTAGCCGCCCGCCGGGTCGAATACGCGGACTTCCCGGGCCTGCTGGTCGAACACGTAGACGTTGCGGTCGTCATCCACCGCGATGGACCCGATGCGGCCGAAGAGGTATTCGTCGCGGCCTTCCACCTCGCCGATCGACAGCTCCGGAACGAGCGTCGCGTCCCCGCCCCACGCGCTCCCCGACAGTGTGCGAACGACGACCGTGTCGCCGATTGTTTCGGTCACCACCTGCGGACCCGCGGCAACCTCCGTGCCGGTGCCGCACGCGGCGAACGCCACCGAGAGTACGACGACCCATGAATCTCTCATCGCTTACCTCCTGGACCGGACGCGTGAGAGCGCCTCCCGTAGAAACTACAGATGGAGGATAGGTTGTCCGACGCTGCGGCGACCGGCACGTTCGAGCTTCGAATGGGCGAAGAGGCCTCAGAATCGGCGGCACCTCTGCGGGCAGCGGTGCGAAGGGAGAGACGTGATGGCGAGGATAGGACGTATCCGGGTCGGATTGGCGGGCTTCGTCGCGGTTGCGGCGATGGTCGTCTCGCACGGCCCTCTGCACGCTCAGGATTCCTGGCTCGTCGGGACGTGGGAGGCCACCGCGGAGGCCACCGGCATGCCGGGCCCCACCATCGCCATGACCTGGACGATCGAGGCGGCGGAAGATGGAACCTTCACGGGAAGCTGGACGGGCGAGGCGGAGGGAACGAGCTACACCAGGGAAATGTCCGACATCTCGGTTGACGGGGACACATTCGGCTTCACCGTGCGCATCGAGGATCAGGGGCAGGTGGGGAGCTTCGTCTTCGAGGGGACCGTGGCCGAGGGCGAGGTCAGCGGGACGTTCGAGGTCCGTCCGGAGGGAATGCCGGCGGTGATCACGGGAAGCTTCTCCGGCGGCCGAGCCGAGGTAGACGGCGCTTGGCGCTAGCAGCCCGCGTCAGGCGAAAAAAGCGGGCGACCGGTCTCGAACCGGCGACCTTCAGCTTGGGAAGCTGACGCTCTACCAACTGAGCTACGCCCGCGCGCTGCCATGTGCTGTAGTGGGGCGGGAGGGACTTGAACCCCCGACTTCTGCGATGTGAACGCAGCGCTCTGGCCAGCTGAGCTACCGCCCCTGACGGTCCCCTCACGGGGCCAGCGATGTTACCCCGCGACCCCGTCGCATGTCAAAGCCGCGACCGCCACGGCACGCGGTTGCGGCGCAGCGCTCAGTTGCGCCAGGGCGCGAGCATCCTGAAGAAGGCGTCGGTGTTGTCCTGCACGAACTCGCGGACGCTCTTCTCGGTGTTCGCCCGCGTGGAAATGTAGCACTGCTGGCACGTGTTCTGTTTCGTGAACTTCTCCAGCATGTCCTCCTGCCGGTCGAAGTACGCCATCACCATCGCGCACGGCGTGAGCCGTCCGTCCGGGTTGATGACGAGGAAGCGGCGTCCCGCCTGGCATCCGGGGATCCCTCCCTCCGTCAGAAACCGGTGGAATTTCCACAGCACCCGAGGCGTCGTGTAGACCGGATACCCGGCGTTCCGGAGGTCGATGACCTCCTGCAGGCTGTCCGCCAGTCCGTCCAGCCCGTCCCCCTCGATGAGTCCGTCCCGGTCCTGCACCCGCAGGTGCGTATAGACGGAGAAGTTGATCGGCACGCCCCAATCCTTCGCCACGCGCACCATGTCTCCGATGTCCCGGTAGTTCCACGCGGTGATGCACACGTTGAGCAGGATGTCGTCCGTGTCCGTGCTCTGGCGGCGGATCTCGGGAACCACGCGGGCCATGCGGTCGAACAGTCCGGGAATGCGGCGGAACTCGTCGTGTCTTTCGTCGGGGAAGTCGAGCGAGGTGGACAACTGGTGCATCCCGCTGTCCTTGAGACGGAAGAAACGTTCCGGCGTGAGGTTCGACGCGTTCGTGACCACGATCATCCAGGGCAGCCCGCCCTTGTTCGTCATCGCGTCGACGATGTCGTACACGTCTCCGCGCGCGAGCGGTTCCCCTCCGGAAGCGTGCGACACGACGGGCCGAAGCTCCCGGCAGATCGCCGCGTACTCCGCCGCCCCGAGACGCTCCTCCTTGATCGGTCCGCCCCAGTTGCAGTGCCAGCAGTTCGCCGTGCAGGCGTGGGTGATCTCGAACGAGACGGAGAGCGGCTTGTTCTGAATCCGGTTCCGGATGCCCCGTGCGAGCATGCGTGCGGCCATGGCTCCGGAGATGTTCGGCATCCGATCAACCCCTCCAACGCTGGTACCCCGCGGGGATGGCCTTCACGAGGTACAGCGCGAAGACCACGGCGACGCATGCGATCAGCACCCAGTTCGGGATCGGAATCGTCGCCCCGAGGAGAGCGAGAAGGTAATAGCGGGGAAAACGGGCGACCACCAGCGCCGCAACCCACTTCCACATGGGGTACTGGATCGAGAACGCGAGGAACTTGAAGGGGAAGAAGGGGATGGGCGCGAAGCCGGTCGCCACGATGGTCGCGAAGGGCCACCTCATGAACCAGGCGATCGCCTTCCGGTAGAACCTCCTGCGCTTGTATGCCCGGATGTTCTGCAGATTCAGGAGGGGGACGAAGACGAGGTGGTCCATGACCCCCGCAATGGCGGTACCGAGCGTGGCCCACGCCGCGGCGAGCCACAGGTCCGCGACCTTCCCGAAGTAGATGAGGACCGGCTCGTGGGGGAAGACGGAGATCGCCGTGTTCGCCGGGATGGAGTAGAAGGCGAGGTACAGATAACTGTCGGATTGGAAGTCGCGCAGGAGGAGGATCGACGTCGTGATGCCGATCGCGATCATCAGCCCGCCGCAGATCCAGACCGCGGGCCCGAGGTGCGTCCGGCCTTCCGCCTCGGACGCACCGCCGATTGCGTCGCCGACCCTTTCGATCTGGTCCTGCCCCAAAACCGCTCTCCACCGTAGCTTTGTGTCCCGCGGCATGGCCGGGTCCCGCTGAAACTACCGTCACCCGGCTCGCGGTGCTCCGGAAAGGACGCGCGACGAGGAGGATTCGATCGGCGACCAGCGCAACGACACCCGGATGGACTGCCCGGAGTGCGGCGATTCCGTGGGGCGGTCCGATCAGACCTGCCAGAAGTGCGGTGAGCCGCTTTCGTTCGCACCGGACGAGACAGGCGTGCACTGCGCGGTCTGCGGCGACGCGATCGGTGCCTACACCGAGACCTGTCCGGCCTGCGGCGAGACGGGCTATCCCGCGCTACGTCCGCGCCGAGGACGCAAATGGAAGGGCTCGCGCCCAGAGGGTCTGACACGGAAGTGAGCGAGGGCCCCGCACGGCTCGACCGGACGTGCATCGTCCTCCACGAGCCACAGGATGTCGTCAACATCGCGCTCGTGATTCGCGCGATGAAGAACATGGGTCTCTCGCGTCTTCGGCTCGTAAACCCCGCGGAGTTCGATGCCTGGCGCATCACCGGGATCGCGCACGACACGGAGGATGTCGTGAAGCGCATCCGCATCTTCGACGACCTCCCTTCCGCCCTCGCCGATGTGAGCTATGTGCTCGGCGCGACCGCCCGCCGCCGTTCCACCCGCCACGAGTGGTGGAGTCCCGAGGGCGCCGCGACGGAATTCACCCGCCCCTCGGGTGGGCGTGGGGGGAGGCTCGCCGTCGTCTTCGGTCGCGAGGACCGGGGTCTCTCCAACGAGGCGCTCGACCTCTGCCACGGACTCGTGTGCATCCCCACGAACCCCGACCACACGTCGATGAACCTCGCCCACGCGGCCGTCATCATTCTGTACGAACTGCGGAAGGCGGCGCTGGGCCCGGCAGACTGGGAGGCGCTCGAGCTGGAGGGCAAGCGACGCCGCCGGACCCCGCCGGCCCTGCACGGCGAACTGGAAGAATTCTTCGATATCTGGGAGCGGGCGATGGGGGAGGTGGGTCTCTTCCACGGCATCGACCCGGCGCCGAAGATGCGGAGTTTTCGAAACATCTTTCAGCGCGCGAACCTCGACCGGCGCGAGCTCGGCCTCATCCTCGCGGTGGCGTACGAGGTGCTGAACTTCGCCCGGAGAGAGAAGAAGCGCGCCCGCGAGCGCGCGGAGGCTGAGGCGGAGGCGAACGCCGGCTAGATCCGCTGGCGCAGCTTCGAGACGAGTTCTTCGTTCGAGTCGGTCTGCCGCATGAGGCCGAGGACTTCCTGCATGGCCTCTACGGGCGGATACGTGCTGAGTTCGCGCCGCATCGCCTGCGCGACGAGGAGTTCGTCGTCGCTCACCAGGCGTTCCTCGCGTCGCGTCGCGCTGGAGTTGAGATCGATCGCCGGGAAGATCCGGCGGTCCGAAATGTCCCGGTCGAGCACGAGTTCGCTGTTCCCCGTCCCCTTGAACTCCTCGAAGATCACCTGGTCCATGCGGGAGCCGGTGTCGACGAGCGCCGTCGCGATGATCGTGAGCGATCCGCCGCCCTTGCTCTCCGGCACGCAGCGCGCGCTGCCGAAGAAGCGTTTCGGCTTCTCGAGGGAGTTCGCGTCAATGCCGCCCGTGAGCGTGCGGCCGCTTCCCTCCTCCGTCGTGTTGTACGCACGCGCCAGCCGCGTGATGGAATCGAGGATAAGGACGACGTCCTGCCCCATCTCGGCGAGACGCCGCGCGCGCTCGAGCGTGATCTCGGCGACCTGCACGTGGCGTTCGGCCCGGTGGTCGAAGCTTGATGCGGTGACCTCGCCGAGTCCCGTCGCCTCCATCTCCGTCACTTCCTCCGGACGCTCGTCGACGAGGAGGATGAGGATCCTGGAATCGGGGTGGTTCTTCGAGATGCCCTCGGCGATCGCCTGCAGAACCATCGTCTTCCCGGCCTTGGCGGGCGCGACGATGAGAGACCGCTGACCCATCCCCATCGGACAGATGAGATCGATGATCCGATTGGTGTAGTCGGGTTGTCCGCGGCGCTCGAGCCCGCACTCCAGCCGTAGACGTCGATCAGGATGCATCGCGCTCAGGCGGTCGAACTGTCGGCGTCGCCCGAGTTCGTCCGGAGGGTGGCCGTTGACGGTGTGAAGATACCGGAGCGGGGGGCTCTTGCCGGGGCGAGGAGGGCGGCCGGCCTGGCCGCAGATCTCGTCTCCCGTTCGCAGATCGTAGCGGGAAACGATCTTTGGGCTCACGTAGATGTCCTCGTCGCTCGGGGTGTACCCGGCGTGCTGGCGGCGGATGAACCCTGTGCCGTTGCCGAGCCGCTCGATGAGTCCCAGGTAGCCGTCCTTCGGACCTTCGGGAACCTCGGCGACCGCATCCTGCTGGGCGGGCCGCTGCTGCCGGGACCCCTGCTGCCGGGATCCCTGCCCTCCCCGGTTTCGGCGTCCGCGCGAGCGGCGCCGCCGATTCCGGCCCTTTCCGCCGCGGCCACCCGACCCCTTGGCGCGGCCCTTGGGCGGTCCCTTGCCGCCGGGCTGTCCTCCGCCCCCGCGCGGGGAGCCGCCACGGGGCTGTGATGTGTTGTTCGTCAATGCACCAACTCTTTGTTGTATTCCACGAAGCCGGACCGGATTCGCGACTTCGAGACTCCCCGGGGCCGAATCGACCGCGCCGGGAAACGGGGGGTTGTCGGTCGGAGAACGGATCTCGCGCCTGCGGAACGTCGGGCCGGCGCAAAGGTCGTGGCGACCTCGAACGGGGATCCCCCGGAATCGCCTGAATGGCCTAGTATGGGGCGCATGAGGAACTCGCGCCAGTTTCCGGGCGCTTCCACCGGCGCGCGCGCCCGTAGCCGGGGGATCGAGATCCTGTATATTCCGGGCGCTCCGCTCGGCACGAACGCACCAGGAACGCGACGGGCCGGGGGACGCGCCTCCGACGCATATCTTACGAATCTCATCAGAAGAACTGTGGAGTGAAATAGAATGCTGAAGCGATCGACACTACTGACCCTGGGCACATTCATCCTCTTCGGATGCGGCGGCGGCGAGAGTGACCAGCCGTCGCCGGCGCCGGCCCCCGCCCCGGCTCCCGCCACAGAGGCGGCCGCCACGGCTTCGGGACCGGTGGCAGCGGACTGGATCTCGGTGGACGACGGCGCACGCACCGTGACGATCGATCTCGTCGCGGGCTCGACGGACGCGAACAACCGCTGGAACTTCAACGGCTTCGCAAACGGCGAGGCTACGGTCGTCGTGCCTGCCGGATACGCCGTCACGCTCAACTTCGAGAACCGGGACCCGGTCAACTATCACAGCGTCGGTGTCCTCGAGCGGGCGGCGAGCTACCCGGCGATCTTCGACGACGCCACGCCCGTGTTCGATGGCGCGATCACCTCGAACGCGACCTCGATGACGGAGGCCACGGCCCCCGGCGGCGGCACCGAGAGCATCACCTTTACGGCGTCCGCGGCAGGCGAGTACGCGCTCGTGTGTCCCGTTCCGGCCCACGCGGTCACCGGGATGTGGATCGGGTTCGACGTCTCCGAGTCGGGCGAGTCCGGACTCAGGAACTAACCGGAGTACCGGCCCGCGCATGGAGACGATACGGAAGGCGCTGCTGTGGGCTTCCACGAACCCGTGGCTCTCGCAGCGCCTCCCCGAACGCCCCTTCGTGCGGCGCGCCGTCCGCAAGTTCATGCCGGGCGAGACGCTGGAGGACGCGCTCGGCGAAGCTGACCGGCTGCGCGCCGAAGGCATTCCCACTCTCGTCACCACGCTGGGCGAGAACGTCGACACCGCGGAGGAGACCCGCGAATCCGTCGCCGAGTATGTACGCGCGATGGATCTGGCGGAGGAGATGGGGCTCGATCTGGAAGTCTCGATCAAGCCCACTCACCTGGGACTCGATCAGGATTTCGACCTCGTGTGCGAGAACGTCGCGGAGTTGGCTTCACGCGCCGAGACATCGGGCACGCTCTGGATCGACATGGAGGGGTCGTCCTACAAGGAGGCGACCCTCTCGCTCTACCGGGCGGTCCGGCGCCGGCACGTGAACGTCGGGCTCTGTATCCAGTCCTACCTGAGACAGACTGCGGACGACCTCGAATCGCTCATGGAATTCGGCCCCCGCATCCGGCTGGTGAAGGGGGCGTACGCGG
This sequence comes from Candidatus Palauibacter soopunensis, assembly GCF_947581735.1. Taxonomy (NCBI): domain Bacteria; kingdom Pseudomonadati; phylum Gemmatimonadota; class Gemmatimonadia; order Candidatus Palauibacterales; family Candidatus Palauibacteraceae; genus Candidatus Palauibacter; species Candidatus Palauibacter soopunensis. The sequence goes on along the minus strand of NZ_CANPVT010000043.1, from coordinate 51,215 downwards.
AACCGGCCGAGATCGCCTTTCCCGACAAGCGTGACGTGGACGAGAGCTACCTCGCCCTCGCGCGCCGCCTCATCGACCACATGGGAGAGGGAGGGGATGGATTCCTCGGCCTCGGGACGCACGATCCGGCGATGATCGGGCCGCTCTCCGAATACGCACGGACCGCGGGCCTCGACGGCGGCCGGTTCGAGATCGAGATGCTGTACGGGATCGGGCGGCGCGAGCAAAGGAGGCTCGTGAGCCACGGGACCCCGCTGCGGGTGCTGATCAGCTACGGGGGGGCGTGGTTCCCCTGGTACATGCGCCGCCTCGCCGAACGGCCGGCGAACGTGTGGTTCGTCGCCCGCAGCATGTTTCGCTAGGAGCGAGGCCATGGACGGGAACCCGGGAACCGGCGCGCTCTTCGCACCCGATGTCCTCGCGGGCCGCACGGCGTTGATCACCGGCGGCGGCAGCGGCATCGGGTACGGAATCGCGGAGTGCCTCGCGGCGGCCGGCGCCTCCGTGGGCGTATTCAGCCGCAACGAGGAGCGAGTCGTACAGGCGGCGGAGCGCCTCGCCGCGACCCACGGCGCGCGCACCCTCCCGACCGTCGGGGACGTGCGTGAACCGGCGGCACTCGAACGCGCGGTGCGCGAGACGCGGGACGCGCTCGGGTCCATCGACATCCTCGTGAACAACGCGGCGGGCAATTTCTACGCCCCGACGGCGGAACTGTCGCCGAACGGTTGGCGCGCCGTGGTGGAGATCGACCTGTTCGGCACGTTCCACGCCTGTCGCGCGGTCTACCCCGTCATGGCCGAGCAGGGGTACGGGCGCATCGTGTCGATCTCGATGACGCTGTACCACCGGGGCTGGCCGCTCATGGCCCACGCCACGGCGGCCAAGGCGGGGGTGGACGCGCTCACCCGCACGCTCGCCATCGAGTGGGCGCGGGACGGGATCAACGTGAACTCCGTCGCGCCGGGGCCGATCCCCACGGAGGGCGTGAAGAAGGCGTTCGAGGCCCCCCCGAGCGACGAAGTCGACATGTTCGGCGCGCGCTCCGGCGCCGGGTTCGCCGAGCGCTTCATCCCCGCCGGACGGCTGGGGCACCCCCACGACATCGGGCAGACGATCGCCTTCCTGTGCTCACCCGGTGGAGACTGGATCACAGGCGCGGTGATCGTCGTCGACGGCGGGGAGTCGCTCGTGAGTCCGCGCACCATCCCCGGCGGACGCGGGGAAAGCTGAGGCGCCGGTCTCAGACGGCGGCGGCCGCCCGCGCGTTGACGGGCACTTCGGCCGTCAGCCGCCCGGCGCGCCCCCGCAGGCGCGCGGAAAAGCGATCGCCGGGGGTCGCGTCGCCGAGAAGTTCGACCCGCAGGTAATCGCCCGTCACGCCGGCGACGCGGTCGTCCCGGCCCTCCACGACGATGTCGGCCATGGTACCCACGCGCGTTTCGGAATAGGCCTCGCCCTTTCGGAGGCCGATGTCCCGCAACGTTCGGGAGCGGGCTGCCGCTACGTTGCCCGGTACCCGGTCCGGGAGACTCGCCGCCACGGTTCCGTCCCGCACCGAATAGGGGAACACGTGCAGGTAGGTGTAGGGCAACTCTTCCACGAGCGCTCGCGTCTCCTCGAATTCCTCTTCTCCCTCGCCGGGGAACCCGACGATGATATCCGCGCCGAGACCGAACGCGCCGGAATCGGCCGCGCGCAGACGGTCGGCGATCGCGAGCACGCGGGCGCGATACGCTTCGCGCGTATGCCAGCGGCGCATGAGGCGAAGCACCCGGTCGGACCCGCTCTGCAGCGGCACATGCAGGTGGGGCGCCAGACGTCCATCCGACGCCGCGAGCAGATCCACGAGCCGGTCGTCGATTTCCGTCGCCTCGATGGAGGAGAGGCGGAAGCGGGCTGGGACTTCCTGGAGCAGCCGTTCGCACAGCGTCGCGAGACTGGCGCGAGTGCGCGCGGAGTCGGTACCGAGGTCCTTTCCGTAGTGGCCGATGTGAATCCCGGTGATCACGAGTTCCGGGTGCGCGCGCGCGAGGGTCGCGGCCTCGGCCAAGACTTCGTCTACCGGGCGCGAGACCGAGGCGCCGCGCGCGATCCGCGTCGCGCAGAACGAGCACTTCCGATCGCACCCGTCCTGGATCTTGAGCCAGGCCCGGGTGCCGCGCGCATTCCGCTGCAGCGGGGCCGGTGAAGCGTCCGAGCCGCCTGCGGTGACCGGATCGGCCGCGGCGGAGTCTCCCAATTGCGGTACGAGTCGCGCGACCGCGGACGGGTCGTGTCCGGGCACGACGCCATCCACCTCTTCCAGCGCGCGATACTCGGCTTCACGGAAGGAGGTTGAACAGCCGGCGACGACGATGCGAAGATCCGGACGCTGGCGGCGCAGCCGGCGCACGAGGCGCCTGGCGTTCGCGTCCGCCTGGTTCGTCACGGTGCACGTGTTGATCACGGCGACGTCCGCCAGATCCGCGTGGAGCGCCGTCTCCGCGCCGCGGAGCTCCAGCTCCTGGCGGATCCGTTCGGTATCGTACTGGTTCGCCTTGCACCCGAAGGTGTGGAACCAGACGGAAGGCTTGTCGCTCACGTTGTTCACGTCGCCGGGCCGTGTCGCTCTCGGTGGGGTTCGCACGTTCTCTCATGTAAGATCGGGGCAGCGCGAATGAGACGCCACGTGTCGGGTGGACTGCACCCCGCTCCGATGTATCTTTCCCAGAGTTTTATTACCCGGCCGAAGGCAGGTGCGGATCGCGCGCGGACCCGGCAGTCGCCGCGCGACCCGGCCCAGCGGCCATGGAGGAATGCAAGATGTGGTGCGTGAAACAGAAGCGGTACGCAATTGTCGCCGTCATGGCGATCGGGCTTTCGCTCGCGGCCTGCGGTGACGACGACCCCATAGTTCCGGAGCCCATGTTCGACAGCCCGTCTACGGTGCGGGTCGTCAACCGGCTGCTCGGCCCCGTGATCTTCTTCTACGCGCGACCGTGCGGAACGTCCGACTGGGGCGCCGATCTCTTCGGCACGGACCATCCCGTCGAGGGAACGATCCAGCCCGGCGGCCAGCGGGACTTCACGGTCGAGGCCGGCTGCTACGACTTTCGGGCCGTGCACCTCGAAACGACGGAGCCGGGGCCGGCGCTCGAGAAGCTGCTCTTCAACCAGGCGGCCACGCCGGTCACGCCGGTGATCTGGACGCTCGAGGACGATCCCGCGAATCCGACCTGATCCGCAACCCTGCGTCCAATCCTGAAATCCGGCCCGGAATGAGGGCGGAGGAACCGTTATGAGTCAGCAGCTCGTCCAGGTGGCGGAAGACATGGGGGCCAAGGGCAAGGGGATCCTTGCCGCCGACGAGAGCTCGGGAACGATCCGGAAGAGGTTCGACGGCATCGGCGTCGAATCGACGGAGGAGAACCGGCGCGACTACCGGGAGCTGCTCTTCCGGACGAGCGATGCGCTGCGCGAGTGCATTTCAGGCGTCATCCTCTTCGACGAAACCCTTCGGCAATCGGCGGCCGACGGCACGCCGCTCGTGCAACTCATCTCCGATGCCGGCTCGATTCCCGGGATCAAGATCGACAAGGGGGCGCATGCCCTCGCGGGGGCGCCGGGCGAGAAGGTGACGGAAGGACTCGATGGGCTGCGCGAGCGGCTTGCGGAGTATTACGAACTCGGAGCCCGCTTCACGAAGTGGCGCGCCGTCATCGACATCGGACGGGGCGGAGACCGCTCCATCCCGAGCGCCTACGGTATCGGGGCAAACGCCCACGCGCTCGCCCGGATGGCGGCGCTCAGCCAGGAGCAGGGGCTCGTGCCCATCGTCGAGCCGGAAGTGCTGATGGACGGCGACCACGATATCGACCGCTGCTTCGAGGTCACGGAGGCCACGCTCAAGCAGGTCTACATGGCTCTCTTCCACCAGCGGGTGCTGCTGGAGGGCTCGGTCCTCAAGCCCAACATGGTCCTCTCGGGCAAGCTGTGCGCGGATCAGGCGGGGGTCGATGAGGTCGCCGAGAAGACCGTGCGCTGTCTGAAGCGGGCGGTGCCTGCGGCGGTACCGAGCATCGTCTTCCTGTCGGGAGGGCAGTCGGACATCGAGGCTACGGCCCACCTGAACGCCATGAACGCAGGGTTCGATACGCCGTGGAACCTCAGCTTCTCGTACGGCCGGGCGCTGCAGGCCGCGCCGCTGCAGGCCTGGGGCGGGGCTTCGGACAACGGGCCGGCGGCGCAGGCGGCGTTTGCGCACCGCGCGCGCATGAACGGTCTCGCGACGCGCGGCAAGTGGTCGATGGACTTGGAGCGGGCGGCCGCCTGACGCCACGCGGGCGGCCCGGGGCGCAAAGCCGGGGTCAGATCGCCCGCCGGATCTCCCCCATCGCCTTCCCGAAAGCGGATCGGATCTCGGCCTCGCCCGCCATCGATCCGCGCTCGACGCGTCGTTCCCCGCCGACGTACACCGCCTCAATGTCGCGCCGGTCGCCCCCCACGAGCCAGGCGTCCATGAGGGTCTCCCAATCGTGTCCCAAGGTGTTCGGGCCTTCCCGGCCCAGGACGACGAAGTCGGCCCGGTAGCCCGGTTCGATTCGCCCCAGCCGCAGCCGCGCGCCGGTGCCGTCCGTGGGACCGGGCCGGGTTACCGCCGCTTCGCCGCCGCCCTCCGCCAGCCACGACCAGACGACCGGCCCCGCGCCCGCTTCGGTAGCCAGACGAGCTCGGCGCCGATCCCGCAGGCGCTGCCCGTATTCGAGTTGCCTCGCCTCCTCGATGGCGGAGATGCGGACGTTTGCGTCGGAGCCCGCCGCGGCCGCGCCACCGGCGAGAAAGTGCTCGCGGGCGGGGAAGATCCCGTCCCCGAGGTGGGCTTCCGTGATCGGACACAGGACGACCCTCGCCCCCGCGCTCCGGAGCCGCGTGCGCTCCGCCTCCGTGGCGTGCGTCGCATGCACGAGACTCCAGCGGGGGCCCAGTTCGACCGTGTCCGCGAGGAGGTCGACCGGCGTGCGGCCGCGCGCCGCGAGGCATTCCTCGACCTCGAGTTCCTGTTCGCTGATGTGGATGTGCAGCGGCGCCGCGGGGCCCAGCGTGGCGTCGACTCCCGCCACGAGTTCCACGAGGTCGTCCGCGGGCACGGCCCGGAGAGAGTGCGGCGCCACGCCGGCCACCGCCGGGCCCAGCGCCTCGACGGCGGCCATGAATTCGTCCACCGAGCCGTGCGCGAAGCGTTGCTGTCCCGCGTGAGGCGCGGCCCCGTCGAAGCCGGCGGTCCGGTAGTAGACGGGCAGCAGGCTCATGGGAAGGCCGACCTCTTCGGCCGCCGCGAGCACGGCCCGCGTCGTTCGGGGCCCACGCGCTCCGTCCGGGTCGTGATGCAGGTAGTGGAACTCCACGACGTGAGTGAAGCCTGCGCGCAGCATGCGGGCGTACCCGTGCCGGGCGACGTCGAACAGTTGCTCCGGGGTGATCGAGCCGGCCAGCCGGTACATGGCTCGACGCCAACTCCAGAAGGAGTCGTCCCCTCGCGCCGCTTCACCGAAGCCGGCCAGTGCGCACTGGAAGATGTGCGAGTGCGCGTTCGGCATGCCGGGGACCGCGAGTCCCCCGTCGTAGGCGGCGCCGGCGGCCCGAACCGCCCGAATCGCCAGGATCGTCCCGTCCGGAGCAATCTCGATCGACCGGTCGCGCTCGAGGCCTCCGGGGCCCATGATCGCGCGAAACCTCAGCGTGCGGCTCTTGGTGCTCACGGCTTCGACAATACGCGGCGGTCGGTCGGCACCGGTAGCCCACCGATACAACATCCGCCCGTCGCGCGTTATTTCTTCAGGTCTTCGGAAAGGAGAGTCACCTTGAGTCGCCTTCTCGGCGTTGCGTTGATCGGCCTTCTCGCGGGCCTCGCGGCCCACCCGTCCGTCGTCTCCGCTCAGGGGGTCACGACGGCCGGCGTGGCGGGGCGCGTGATCGACGCCGACGGAGCCCCTGTGGCCGGAGCCCGGATCGAGTTCCGCCATTCCCAGACCGGTGCCACCCACACGGTCCTGAGCGACGACCTGGGCCGTTTCAGCCTCGCCAACCTGAGGCCCGGCGGGCCGTACACACTCGAGGTCACGCGCATCGGTCTCAACCAGGTGACGCGGGAGGGTCTGACACTCATCGCCGGACAGCGTCTGCGACTCGAGGTTCAACTCTCCGAGACGGCGGTGCCCCTGCCCGAACTCTCCGTTCGCGTCGAGACGGATCCCGAGTTTGACCCCACCCGCATGGGCTCGACGACCGTCGTCGACCGAGAGACGCTCGAAGCGCTCCCCACGATTTCGAGGGACTTCACGGGATTCGCCCGACTCTCTCCGCTCGTGGCAGTGGACGAGATGGGGACCTCCGTGGCGGGGTCGAACATCCGCTTCAACAACATCCAGGTGGACGGCGCCCTCAACCAGGACGTCTTCGGCCTCTCACCCACAGGAGTGGCCGGCGGACAGGCGCGGGGGCGCGTCATCCCCCTCGCGGCGATCGAGGAGCTGCAGGTTCTCACCGCGCCCTACGACGTGCGCCAATCCGGCTTCACCGGCGGCGTTCTCAACGCGGTCACGCGTACGGGGGGCAACGACTTCCGGGGCTCCGCGTTCGGCTTTTTCCGCAACGACGCGCTCGTCGGCGACGCGGTCATCGGCGGGATTCCGCGCGCGCCGGGCGATCTGGAGAACGCCTTCGCCGGCTTTGATCTCGGAGGGCCGATCCTGCGCGACCGCCTGCACTTCTTCGTGGCGGGCGAACTCGAGAGCCGGACGCGGCCACCCGATGGCTTCACGGTCGGCATCGACGAGATCGTGCGCACGAAGCTGGATCCCGACTCGGTCAGCCGCGTGTCGAGAATCCTCCAGCGTTACGGCGCGGACGCGGGCGAGGCCGGCCTCTACACGCTGGAGAACAGCCTGGCCAACCTGTTCGCGCGCGTCGACGCCCGACCCAACGCGGACCACTCCCTCATGTTCCGCTACAACCTCGCCTACGCCGCGGACGATCCGGCCACGAACCGACTCCCCGGCGACGCCTACGAGATGTCGTCCACGGGACGGGAGATCGAATCGAGGAACCAGTCGTTCGGGGCGCAGTGGCTCGCAACGCTCAGTCCACGGCTCTCGAACGACCTCATGGTGAACGCGCAGTTCCTGCGCGACCGCGAAACCGCGAACTCTCTCTATCCCCGCGTCGAGGTCGACCTCCAGGCGGGGGTACCGGGGGCGGGGTTCCGGCGCGAGTTGCGCCTCGGGTCCAACTACTCCGGGCCGGACGGCGAACTCGACCAGAACATCCTGCAGATCACGAACGCGCTGACGCTTTCGCTCGGAGACCATCATCTCACGCTGGGGGCCGGGTTCGAGCGCTTTTCCATCCGGCGCGAGTATCTGCCGGGCAGCCTCGGCAGCTACCACTTCCGCTCGGTGGCGGATCTGGAGGCGAACACCCCGGCGGAATACGTCGTCCATGTGCCGCTGTCGGAGGATGCCGGCACGTCGGATTTCGACGTGCACCAACTGTCGGCCTTCGTGCAGGAGGAGGCCCGGATCGGCGAGCGGCTGAACGTCCGGGTCGGCCTGCGCATGGACGTGCCGCTGATGCCCGACGCGCCGGCGCACAACGCGGACGTGGAGCGTTCCTTCGGCTTCAGCACGAGCGACCTTCCGGGCGGGACCGTCCTCTTCTCCCCGCGGGCGGGCTTCAACCTCGGTCTCGGCGGCGACCGCACGACGCAGATACGCGGCGGGATGGGGCTGTTCACGGGCCGTCCCCCCTTCGCGTGGCTCGCGAGCGCCTATCAGAACACGGGCCTCTCGTCCGTTTTCCTGACCTGCCGACGGCGGAATCTCGGGGTTCCAGACCCTGAGATCGTCCCCGCGTTCGATCCTCTCGCGCCACCCCCTGCCCTCTGCGTGGACGGCACGGGCGGCGAATCCGCGGTCCCCATCGTCACTTTGTTCGGCCCTGACTTCCGCTTCCCGCGCGATTTCAAGGCCTCGCTCGCCGTCGACCAGCGCCTGCCGGGGGGATTTGTCCTCTCGCTCGAGGGCATCTACACCCGCGCCGTAAACCAGATCGCGTTTCAGGACCTGAACATCGGCCCCGCCTTCCCCGCGGACGACCGCACGGAGGCGAACGGGTTCACCTACGGCTTCGGCTACGGGACGCGCGAGACCTTCGCCAACCCCGGCGCCGGGAGCGAGTTCGTCGACCCGCCGCCGGGCGAGCCGCCGGGCGAGCGGGAGCCGATCTTTCTCCCCCGCCGCGTCGATCCGCGCTTCGGACAGGTCATCAAGATCGGCGACCGGCCCCTGAACTTCTCGTACGCCCTGAGCGCGCGGCTCCGGAAGCAGTTCGGCGACCGCCTTGCCGTCGACCTGGGCTACGCGTTCAACCGTTCCGCCGACGTGCGCAGCCTGTCCTCGCTCGATGCGATCGCGAACTTCGGCTACACCGCGGTCGAGGGCGACCCGAACGACCCCAAGCGGCAGGCCTCTCTCTTCGACCGACCGCACCGCCTGGTGGCGAGCGCGACGGCCGTCCTGCCGGAGTTGGTGGGCGGCGGCCGCCTGTCGGTGCTCTACGTGGGACAGTCGGGGCGACCCTACTCCTACGTGTATGCGGACGACATCAACGGGGACGCCTATCCCGGGTACGGCCGGGCGCTCGACCTCGCGAACGACCTCATCTTCGTGACCGACGGGGCGTTCGACTTTCCCGGAGGAGGGCGAACGCCGGTCAGCGGCATCCTCTTCGAGCAGCTCGTCGCACAGGAACCCTGCCTACAGGCGAACCGTCGGCGGATTCTGCACCGGAACGCGTGCCGGACGCCGTGGTCGCACCAACTGGACTTCCGCTTCAGCCAGCCCGTCGTGCTTGGCGGCGCCGAAGTCACGGTGACGCTCGATGTGCTCAACGTCCTCAACCTGGTGAACCGCGATTGGGGGCATGTCCAGACCGTGAACCCCGTCGTGCAGTTGCTGACCGTCGAAGACCGGATCGAAGACGACTTCGACCTTCAGAACATGGTGCCGGAGCCGGACGACCCGCTCCGCGCCCGCTATGCCGGGCCGCTTCAGACGAGCGACACGGGTGGCGTGCGCGCTTCGGTGCCCTACCTGCCGCAGATCGGCGCCTCCCAATGGCAGGCCCAGTTCGGCATCGGCATCCGCTTCCGCTAGCCCGGGCGACGGGGATACGTTCCGCCGTTCGACCCTTTGAGACCCCTGGAGTCAGTTACCATGCGACCACGTGACCTCGCTCTCCTCGTGTCCCTCGTTTCCTTCGTTTCCTTCGTTTCTGCGGTGGCGGCGCCGGCGGCGGCACAGACGCATGCCGGCAACCTGAACCGCGCCGCCGAGGCCCCGATCATTGGCTTCGGAGCGGCGGCGGCCGTTTCCGGCGACGAGATCTTCGTCTCGCGGCCGGGCGAGTTCGCGGCGTTCCCAATGCCGGGATCCGAACCCGGCAGCGTGCACATATTCCGGCGCGGTGCGGACGGCTGGGTGGAGGCCGCCGCGATACCGGCGCCGAGCGGAGTGTACGGAGACGGTTTCGGGGAGGCGCTCGCCGTCGAAGGCGACGTCCTCGTGGTGGGCGCTCCGAAGGAGAACGAGAGCCGGGGGGCGGCGTACGTCTTCGTCCGCGAGGGCCAGATGTGGAGCTTCTGGGAGCGGCTGGAGGCCCCGGACGCGATGCCCGGTGATGCCTTCGGTTCCTCCGTTGCCGTGGGGGCCGGCGCGCAGTTCGGCGTCATCGGCGCGCCGGGGCGCGGCGCCAGCGGTTCGGTGTTCGCCTACGTCCAGTCCGATATGGGCCTGACGTCCGTCGAACTCACCGGGTCCGACGCGCCGGCTGACGCCCGTTTCGGGGCCGCCGTCAGCGTGGAGGGCGACCTGGCGCTCGTGGGCGCGCCCGGGCCGTTCGCGCTCAGCCAGTACACGCCGCCCGCGCCGCCGCAGGCAGGAACCGGCTACCTGTTCCGCCGCGGCGGCACGGAATGGGATGAGGTCGCTCGTCTGACCCCGGCCGGCGGCATGGTGGCCGGCCTGTCCGCGGTGCTCGTTGCCGGAGAGGCATACCTCGGCTCTCCGCTCGCCAACCAGGCGCAGGGCGCGGTCTTCCGCTTCGCGGCGGACGACGGCGGGGCGTGGGCCCAGACCGGGATGATCGGGGCCGCGTCACCGTCGCCTGCGGCCTTCTTCGGCTATGCCCTCGCCGGGGCGGGCGGACGACTCGTCGTCGGAGCGCCGGGTACGAACGCCTTCTCGGGCGCCGCGCACGTCCTCCGCGTGGGGGACGACGGCGAGTGGAGCGAGGAGACCGTATTGCAGGGCGAGACCCGGGGGCTCATGGGCTTCATGGGCAACTCGGTGGCCGGAGGCGACGGCTTCGCGGTGGTCGGGGCGCCCGGATCGGAGTTCTTCGAGGGCATCGGCTTCGTGTTCGAGCGCGACGCGGACGGCGCGTGGAGCGAGGCCGCTCCCATCCACGAGACCGAGTTCGGCCTGGCCGCCGTCCGGGGCGACGAGATGCGCTGCTCGGACGACGGTACGGTCGCCGGCTTCGACTGCTCGGAGGTGGACCTCGTCTCCTTCCTCCCGGCGCGCGACGTCGGGGGCGGACGCGGGATCATGGTCAGCGACATCTGGGGCTGGCTGGATCCGCAGACGGGCCGCGAGTACGCGATCCTGGGACGGTTCGACGGAACCTCCTTCATCGACGTGACGGACGCCGGGAACCCTGTCTATCTCGGCAACCTCCCCCTCACCGAGGGCGCGATGCCCAACCTGTGGCGGGACATGAAGGTTTATGCCGACCACACCTTCATCGTAGCGGACAATGCGGGCGAACACGGGATGCAGGTCTTCGACCTCAAGCGGCTGCGGGATGTGACGAATCCGCCGGTGGATTTCGACGAGGACGCGCACTACACCGAATTCGCTTCCGCCCACAACATCGTCATCAACGAGGCGTCGGGCTTCGCCTACGTCGTGGGCGGTAGCGGCGGGGGCGAGACCTGCGGCGGCGCGCTGCACATGGTGGACGTCCGCGATCCCCGGAACCCGACCTTCGCCGGCTGTTTCGCGGACCCGGAGACGGGGAACGCCGGGTCGGGCGGCTACACCCACGACGCGCAGTGCGTCATCTACGAGGGTCCCGACGAGGATCACGCGGGCAAGGAGGTGTGCTTCAACGCGAGCGCGACCAAGCTCGGCATCGGAGATGTGACCGACAAGGACAACCCGACGCCGATCTCGAATGCCGCCTATCCGAACGTGGCCTACTCCCATCAGGGGTGGCTGTCGGAGGACCAGCGCTACTTCTACCTGAACGACGAACTCGACGAGTTGTCGGGCGGGACGGCCGGGACCCGGACGCTCGTGTGGGACGTGGCGGATCTGGACGATCCGGTGCTTGTGCGTGAATTCGTGCAGGACAACGCGGCGTCGGACCACAACCTCTATATCCGCGGCGACCTCATGTACCAGTCGAACTACGTGAGCGGGCTCCGGATCTTCGACATCTCCGACCCGGAGAACCCCGTCCCCGCCGGCTTCTTCGACACGGTGCCGGGGAGTCCGGACGCGCCGGGGTTCGCGGGATCGTGGAGCAACTACCCGTTCTTCCCGTCCGGAAACATCATCGTGTCGAGCATGCGCGAGGGGCTGTTCGTCCTCAGGAAGCGGGAGACAGCCCTCGTGCCCTGATCATGAGACGGTCTCCACCAGGTCGGCGTCGACGATCCTGCGGTCGTGCGTCAGCAGCGTGGCGCCCAATACTCGTGCTGTCGCAACGAGGATCCGATCCGCGGGGTCCCTGTGGAACGAAGCGGGAAGGGCCGAGAGTTCCGCCGCAATGGCGGGAGAGATCCCCTGTCGCCTGACCAGGGGCGGGGCCACCGCCTTCTCCAGCCACTCGCGCAACGGGATTGCGAGCTGGATTCGGCCAAGATCGTGGAGCATCGCCACTTCCCACAGTGAGATGTCCGATACCAGCAACGGCGACTCGGCGTGCGCGGACCTGACGACCCGCCGCTGCCGCCGGGATAGTCTCGAACTGTCGTTCAGCCACCAGATCAGGACGTGCGTATCAAGCAGCGCCGTCATGACCGAGGCTCTCCCAGTGATCTTCCGGAACGGCCGGCTCTACGATGTCGCCGACGACAGTTACGGTTCCCTTCAATTCCATTTGCGGGTGTTCGGCCCGGGCTCGACTCGGAGGCCACAACTCGGCCACGGGCCTGCCGCGCTTGAGGATGACGAGGCGTTCCCCCGTTTCGCTGACACGGTCGAGGATCGCGAGGCAGCGGGCCTTGAAATCGGATGCGTTGATCGTTTGCATGGTGACCAGTATTTATGACTGGTCATATTATTGTCAAGGCACCGTGGTCGCGAGGCGGTCTCCTTCAGGGCGTCTCGTCGTCCCGTTAGGTAGAGGCGCGGGTGACGCGGCGGAAGGCGAGCGCGGCGAGGAGGCCGATGGCGCCGAAGCCGGCGACGGCGGCGAACACGTGCTGGTGTCCGGGGAGGCCCGGTGAGTTGTCGAGCAGGACGCCCATCAGCGGTCCCATGAAGACGTCGGGGGTGAAGCCGAGGACGGAGACGAGGCCCGCCGCGCTCCCGGTGTAGGCGAGGGGCACGTGGCCCTCGGCCAGGAGGGCGAAATAGACGCCGCGGAGCGCGTAGATCCCGACGCTGGCGGTGACGATGGTGGCGATGAGCATCCAGGCCGGTCCGGGTACGAGGACGCCGGACGCGATGAGCAGACAGCCGCCGATGAGGATCACGAAGCCCCACACGATGACGCGGGAGGCGTCGATCCGGTCTCCGAGAAAGCCCGCGGCGATGGCCGCCGCGGCGCGAATCCAGAACGCGAGCGTGCCGATCCCGGAGGCCTGGACGTCGTCGAACCCGAGCGTGTCCCGCGACAGGAGCGAGAAGTCGTCCGTCGCCTTGTACCCCGTGTAGGCGCAGATGATGATGACGGCCTGCAGCCACACGACCGGCATGCGGCAGGCGGCCCGCACCCCCTCGAGCGACAGCTTCGGCTGGTCGCCGACACCGCTCCCGGGGGTGCTGTCGGGCACCACGAGCCACACGAAAACGGCGCTGCCGAGCGTGATTCCCGTGAAGACCCGGATCACTCCGCGGAAGGCCGCGGCCCGCTCCTCGGGCGTGGCCGCGGACGCCTCGCCCGGCAGTAGCCAGGCGAAGACCGCCACGGAGAGCGTCGCGACGAGCGCCGCGAGCAGCCCCCTTCCCCCGTCGAGGAAGCCGTAGGCGCGGCCCTGCGCCGACTGTCCGCCCCACTCCCGCGCGGCCCGGATCATCGCGGCCCAGAAGAGGAGGACCGTCGTCATCCCCCAGAAGGCCCACAGCAGGTTCATCGTCTGCGGCGGAGGAAAGTCGGCGAGCACGATCCCGCCGAGTCCGGTCGTGAGCAGCGCGAGCGCCATGAGCCGCCGGGCCGAGAACCGGTCCGCGAGCGGGCCGCCCGCGAAGTACGCGACCATCGCCACGACGCCGTACAGCGAGAAGGCGGTACCCAGCTGCAGGTTGGTGATCCCGAACGCGTCGAGCAGCGTTGGGCGGAAGACGCGCGCGAGGACGAAGGGGAGCAGGAAGACGCCCTCCCCGGCCGCGATGAGCGCGACGAGGACGAGCCCTCGTCTCACCGGACTCCCCGGATCAACGCTCCGGCCGGCGCGTCGGCCAGGGGCGTCGCTCGACGCGTCCGAGGGGCGCCAGGGTGCGCGCGGGACGGAAAGCCTGACGCTCCGCCAGGTCGTACTGGTCACCCGGCGCGAGGAAGTAGAACAGGCCGCCGCTGTCGAGCGTGCTCTGGTTGTCGTAGATGACGACGTAGGACTCTCCGATGACCTCGAAGCGGTCGCCCTGCACGACGATGGCCGTGTTCTCATCGATCCCGATGCCGAGGAGTTCGGGTCGGGCTTCGATGATCTCCAGCAGGTCGAAGTGCCGGTTCCTGTACAGGAGGTGCTGGTCGACGGCTGTGTTGCGCAGGAAGCCGAACCCTTCCTCGTGACTCCCCATCATGATCGTGTTCGTCGCCGTGTCGCCGCGCGCCAGGTACGACCCCTGGATCGTCGCGCCGGCCGACGAGCCACCGATCACTCCGCCGCGCTCGAGGAGTGCCCACAACTCGTCCTCGGTCCGCGTCCCCGCGTAGGAATCGACCAGGCGCCACTGGCGGCCCCCCGTGAACCAGACGCCGGTCGCCTCCCGGATCGCGGCAGTGAAGGCTTCGCTGTTCGCCTCGTCCCGGTCGTTCGTGTGGCGCACCGTGAGGTGCTCGACCCCCGCGGCCTGAAACGGCCTCACGCCCCCGAACGACGGCCCGTAGGAATCGGCCCCGCCCGCTGTCGGGATGACGACGATCCGCGCGTCGGTGCCGCCGGCCAGTTGCACGAAGCGGTTCGCGATCTCCGGGCTTCGCATGGCGCCACCCACAATCACGAGCGAGCCGTTCGGCGGGCCAACTTCCTGGGCCTCGACCTCGGCCGGAACCATCGACGCGACCCCGAAGGCAGCTACCGCCACGGTCAGGAGTGCCCGGACCACGCTCCACGCTCGCCGTTCTGTTCGCATCGCTCGACCCTCTCGATTCGGTTGCGGCCCCGGTCTTCCGGCGGACGATCTCACGGTACGGGGATCGCGGAGGCCGGGCGACCCCGGCGGTCCGTGGCGGCCGGGCCGCCGCTTGTCGCTCGCGGCGGGCCGCGTCACGTTGCGGGCCAACGATCCCCGGCGACCCGGAGACGCAGACCATGCTCAAATCGTCCCTTCTCCTCGGCTCCTCCCTTGGTCTCGCGGGGCTGGCCGGTGGCCTCATCGACCCCGCGGCGCCAGGGGCCGGCGGGGCGTTGTCGCCGCGGGCCGACGCTCTCGCGGGGGCCTGGGCCGCGAACGAATACGTGCTCTCGAGCGGCGACCGACACCCCGTGCGCGGGCGCATCATCTTCACGGACGGCGAGTGGCAGGTCCTCTTCTTCGTCATGGATGGCGACGCGCCCAGGCGCGGATCCGGCGAGGGCGGACGCTACACCTTCGACGGGGAGACGCTCACCTTCGAGCACCTTCATCACCTCTCGTACGGACGCACGATGGCGGGACTTCCGGCGAGCCCGCTCACGATGACCGCGCGCGACGGGGCGGGGCCGCTCGAACCGACCGGGGTCGAGATCGACGGCGACACGCTGACGCTGCGCTTCCCCAGCGGAAACTCGATGTCCTTCACCCGCAGTTCCGCATGCTGCTCATGACCGCTGGGGGCGCCGGAGATGATCGCTACGGCCTGATGGACCGCAGGGAGTGGCTCCGCCTCGGTGCGACCGGTGCCGCCGCCCTCGGCCTCCCCGCCTGCGCCGCCTGGGACGGGGACGCGTCGTCCACGGAACTCCCGCCGCTCCGGACGCCGGCCGGGACGGGCGACGCGGACTGGGACGACGTGCGCGCACACTTTCTCGTCGAACCCGGCACGGCCTACCTGAACAACGCGAGCATCGGCATGCCGCCGAGGCAGGTGGTGGATGCGGTCGCCGCCGGGTATCGGGCCATGGCCGAACTTCCCGCTCGCGGCCGCTCGGATCTGAGCGCCCGGATCGCGGAGCACGTGGTGCCCGGACTCGCCGGCCTCTTCTCGGTGCAGCCGGACGAACTCACGCTCACGAGAAACGCGTCGGAGGCGCTCCACCTCCAGAGCATCGGGGTCGCACTCAATCCCGGCGATGAAGTCCTGATCACAACCCAGGAACATCCCGCGGGTCGTCGTCCGTGGGAGTTCCGGCAGGTGCGGGAGGGGATTCGGGTGAACGAAGTCTTCATCCCCAGCCCCCTGCCTCCGGAGGAGGAGGTCCTCTCCCGGTTCGAGGACGCCATCACGCCCCGGACGCGGGCGGTGGCCTTCTGTCATGTGACCCGTGGAGGGCATCTTTATCCGGTGGAAGCCATCTGCGCGCTCGCGCGCGAGCGGGGACTCGTGAGCCTGGTGGACGGCGCGCAGGCGGTGGGCCAGTTCCCCATCGATCTGGCCTCCCTGGACTGCGACGCGTACAGCGTGAGCCTCCACAAGTGGATGCTGGCCCCGGCGGGGACCGGCTTCCTCTTCGTGCGGCGCGATGCGCGCGACCGCATCCGGACGGCGTTCGCGCCCGACGCCACCCCGGAGCAGCCGCAGTTCGGCCCCCCGGGCACGGCGGCGTTCCCCGTGCGCGCCGCGGTCGGGACGGCGGTCGATTTCGTCGCTGCGATCGGACTCGAAGCCGTGGAGGCCCGCTGCCGCCATCTCTCGGATCACCTCAAGTCGCGCCTCGCGGAGATGAACGGCGTCACGCTCCTGAGCGGCGCCCGCGACCGAAGCGCGCCCGGATCGACGATCTTCGAGAAGGAGGGTCTCGACGCGGTGGCCGCGGTGAGCGCGATCGAGGCGAGCATCTCATCCCACATCGACGAGCACCAGCGCGACGGCCACAACGCGATCCGCATCTCCACGCACATCTACAACACGACGGAGCAGGTCGACCGCTTCGTCGAGGCCCTGGCCCGCACGACGGGCTGATCGGAGGCTCGAATGACCGGTTCCGGACGAACCCCGCACACCCTCGCGCTCGCCGCACTCGGCGCGATCCTCCTCATCGGTGTCGCCGCGGCGGAGTCGAATGCCGCGGCGGAGTCGAATGCCGCGGCCGCTCAGGACGGCGCAATCTACGAGATCCGCAACTATCACTTCGACCCGGCGCGGTTCGAGGAGTACTCGGAAGTCGCGAAGGGCGAGTACATCCGCTACCTGCGCGAACACCTGGACATCGTCGGTTTCTGGATCGAATCGGGGATTCCCGCGGAGGTCCGCGGCGCGGAGCAGGACGACCTCGGGCCCGCGAACGTGACGTGGGTCATCCGCTGGGCGTCGAAGGAGGAACGGGACGAGAAGCTGCCACAAGTACTCGGCACGCCGGAATGGCGTGAGATCTTCGCCGAAGTTCCCGGGGGTGGCGCGAGCTACTTCAGAATCGAGTCGCGCTTCATGGACTCGCTCGACTGACGAACGGACGCGCCCGACGCTCCGTCCGGTCTCCCGCCCGCGTCAGCAGCGGCCCTGTCTGAAGTCCGCGGGGCGGCAGGTGAACCCCCACTCCGCCCACAGCCCCCGCCCCTCCGTCGACGCGGCGGCTTCCGCGGCCTCGATGCGATCCGCGTAGCGCCGGTTGGGCGGGATGATGAACGCGAGAGCGTACCCGCTCGCGACCATGTGTTCGTTCAGCATGTCCCCGCCCGGAAGGAAGAGATAGGCGAGGTCCCGGTCGAAGGCGTCCACGCGAACCGCGTCGTACTCGACCCCGAGCGCCGTGTTCGGCGGGGCCACCCGCAGCAACTCGTCGCGGGCGCGGGCGCCCCACGGCTCCTGCGCCATCTCCGGGGCATCGATGGAGAGAAGCCGAATCTCCCGGCCATCGGCGCAGATAACGGAGTCTCCGTCGATCACGAAGGACAGGACGCAGTCCCCGCTCGGCATGGGGGGCGGCGGGGGCGGGGGCGGAGTCGACTCCGAGCACCGTACCGCGGCGACGGCGACGAGGAGGACTGCGATCGCCATGCGGGAGCGGCGGTCCCCCCGGCGCGGGCGCGCGATCCTGCCCTGAGCTACGGGACGGCCGAGGTCACGGGCCGACCCGGATCGCCCCCACCTCATCGGTTCCCAGATGGCGGCCGTCCGCGTTCACGTACCATCCCCGCAGTCGCGGGAGACGCAACCCGCCGCCCTCGACCAGGCCCTCGAAGGTGATGTATTCGCCGTCGTTCGCGCTCTCGTCGTGGTAGAAGCGGCAACCCACGAGCTGCGCGGTCCCGGGGTCGAAGTAGAAGTACCATGTGTCGCCGCCGGTGTCGGGGTCGTAGGTCACCCGGACGGCGTGGACCTCCCTGTCCAGGAAGGCGGTCTCGATGATGTCGGGATCGAGGTGGGAGCCGGGGTCGGAGATCTTCATCGGAAGACCCGCCAGGAACCCGTAGTAGCTGCGCCAGAACATCCCTTCCTCGCGATGGAGACGCATGCGCTCGCGGTCCGCGTCGGGGAGGTCCGCCTGCGCGACCCCGTCCACCGTCGCGGACCAGTCATCGGCCGTTGTCTCGTATTCGATCGACGACCCTCGATAGCGGCCCGCGAGGGCAAAGTCCCGCTCGTCCGCGCCGAACTCCAGGTCGACCGCGACGCGTTCCCCGCCCTCTCCGTCGGTCCCGACCCACGACATCGAGACGGACCGGCTCCCCCAGACCCCGTCCGGATCGTGGAAGGCCACCGATCTCGCCACGAGTTCCTGCGCGCGGGTGAGGTCGGCCTCGGCGACCGAGCCGGAGGCATCCTCGTCCGCCGGGGGACGAGGGCCGCAGGCGGCGGCGAGCAGGACGAGCCATGCCCAGAAAGCGTGTCGGAAGGCCGGTCGGAACATCCGTAGAGTCTTCATGCCTGATACTAGCAGTCGGCGTTGAAACGCCGCTACATTCGGGCGATTCGCCACTTTCCACTCTCGGAGGCATTCCATGCAGCGTGATATGACATCGAACGGGTTTCGGACCGCGGCGGCCCTGCTGCTGGCGCCGCTCGCCATCGCATGCGCGGGCGACGCGGGAGAGGATGCGGAGGGCGGAGCGGAGGGCGCGGCCGAGGCCCCGGCGACGGCCGAGACGGCCGCCTCGCCCGAAGGTGTGATAACGGATCTCCGGGAAATCACGTTTGCCGATGAACTCGCGGTCGACCTCGATGCGATGGAGGAAACCGAGAGCGGCCTGTTCATTCAGGTGTTGCAGGAGGGGAGCGGGCCGCCTGCCGGCTACGGCGACGAGATGCACGTGCACTACACGCTCTGGCTTCCGAACGGGAGCACGGTGGACTCGAGCCACGACCGCGACGAGCCGCTCGAGTTGGTCCTCGGGTCTACTCCTCTGATCGACGGCTGGGTGGAGGGGGTCACGGGCATGCGCCTGGGCGAGCGCCGGAGGCTCGTGCTCCCATACGATCTCGGTTACGGGGAGATGGGCAACGCGCCGCGTATTCCGGGCTACTCGCCGCTCGTGTTCGAGGTCGAACTCGTCGAGCACATCCCCACCGGGGAAGGCTGACCGTGATCCGGACCGGGGTGATTTGGCCGGGGCGGTGACCGCGTACGTCCGTTATCTCGCGCCGGACGCGGCGAACCATACGTACGCCGCGACCGGCGGGGACGGCGGCGCCCGCTGGGGGGTCGTGGAAGATGAGGTCCTCGCGGACGGAATCAGCGAGGACAGCATGGTGGAGGAACTGGCGGCGCCTCCTTTCGGCGGAGAGGTCCGCACCGGGAAGCGGATGCCGCTCGATGAGCTTCATCTTCTCGCGCCGGCAACCCCCTCGAAGGTCATCGCGGTGGGCCTGAACTACCGGAGCCACCTCGACAACAGCCCGATCGGGACGCGCCCGGAGCCCACGGACCCTCCCCTGTTCGCCAAGCTGCCGAGTTCGATGGTCGGGCCTGGCGCCGCGATCGAGATTCCCGCGGACGCGGAAGTCGTCCACGCGGAAGGAGAAATCGTCGTCGTGATCGGCCACGCGGCGCGTCACGTCAGTCCGGAAGCGGCCGGCGACCACATCTTCGGGGTGACGGCAGGCAACGATGTGAGCGAGCGCACCTGGCAGCGCGACGACCTGCAGTGGCTCAGGGCCAAGGGCAGCGACACGTTCGGTCCGCTCGGACCGCGGATCGTGACCGGCGCGGCGTGGGAGGACCTGCGCCTGCGCACGCGCCTCAACGGCGAGGTCGTCCAGGACGCGCGCACCTCGGACCTCATCTTCTCCATCCCGGAGATCATCGCCTACGCGAGCCGCTACTTCACGCTGCTTCCCGGCGACGTGATCTACACGGGAACTCCCGGGAAGACGTCGACGCTCTCTCCCGGCGACCGGGTGGAGGTGGAGGTGGAGGGCGTCGGGGTCCTGGCGAACGACGTGAAGGTCGAATCACCAAAGGACGGGACATGATGAAGAGAGCCGTGTGGATCGCGCTGGCGTTCGCGGCGGTGTTCGCGACGCCTCCGGCCTCCCGCGGGCTCGCCGCCCAGCAGGCGCCGGACCTTGCCACGCTGTTCGAGTTGGGGACGCTCGTGCTCGACACGAATGGTGACAGCGTGCCCGATCTCGTGAACGCGGCGCTCGTTCTCGGGGATGACCCCTCGTCGGCCGTCCGGGCCGCGGGCGCCGAGGTCGCCGCTCGGCTGGGGTTCGAGACGATGGCGCTGGATCTGCCGCTGTCCCGGGACCCGCAGGGTGGTCAGGTCGGGATTGTCGTGGGACGGAGCGGACTCGAGGTCGCCGGCCTGCGTACGCCGGGCATCGACCCCGCCTCCCTCGACTCGGGCGAGGGAGCCGTGGCGGTGCGCGAGGAGGGCGGGCGCACCTGGGTTCTCGTGGTCGGTGGCGATGAGGAGGGGCTGCACGCGGCGGCCCGCCTGTTCGCGGGAGTCCTGCCGCATACGCGAACCCTCTCGACGGCGAAGCTGGACCGCGTACGCGATGATCTCGCCGAGACGCTGGAGGCCGGGGGCGTGGCGGACGCGGCGGTGCGCCTGACCCAGGCGAGGGTCAGAGCGGGCCAGGCCGGCGTGGGACGCGTGATCGCCGAGATCGAGGTGGACGAAGCGGACCTGGGCGAAGCCGCGGATCTCTTCCGGCGCCTCGCGGCGGGTGAGGAAGCGTCCGACCAGGAAGAGGCGGAGGCGGGGGACGAGTCCGCCGACGAGGCGACTCCCCGGACACGTCTGGCGTACCCAGGGGTCGAGTCGGTGGAGGCGCGGCTGGCGGGCGGACCCACGATCCGGATCGCCGGGCGCGCGGCGCCGGATGCCCCCGGACCGATCGCGGGCCGGCCGGGGAGCGGCGGCAAGAACGACATGGACCTCTCCAACCTCTACACCTCCGACGGGCTGCTCGGCGGCGGGGTGCTCCCGAACCGCGTGGACGCGATGCTCGCGCCCGGCGAGGGAGGCATCGACGGCCTGCCCGATCTGGCGGGGCGGCTCGGACTCGAATCGACCGGGATCACGGTGCCGCTCGTCGCACCGGCCGCGTCGATCGAGGCGGCCGCCGCCCGGCCCACGCTCGTCCTCGCGGGGGTGGACAACGCCCTGACCCGGCAGCTCGCCGACAGCGCGAAGATCGATACGGGGTCGCTCGCCCCCGGCGAAGGGCTCATCCAGGTGGTCCCGGCGGCCTTCGGGTCCAAACCGGCCCTTGTCGTCTCCGGCGCGGACGCCGCAGGGGCCGAGCGCGCGCTCGATCAGCTGGCCCGGACGTTCCCGCACCTCGCGGAGCGCGGCGACGACCGCCCCACCATGGACGACGTCGAGCGCGGCCTGTGGGACGCCCTGTCCGGCCACTCGCCCGCGGGCCAGGCGGCGATCGGCCTCTACAAGCTCGGCCGCATCGCCGACAAGCTGGCGGATCGGCAGATCGCCCGCGCGGACGTGTTGCTCTCCGTCGAGAAGGCGGACCCCGGCCTTGGCGCGTACGTACAGGCCCGGGCGGCGGAAGCGCTGGGCCTCCCCGATGCCGTCGACGTCGACGTCACGGTCGACGATCGCGATGTCCAGCGAGCGGCCACGATCTTCGCCGACACGCTCTCACTGCCCTCGGAAGTCGACCGCTTCCGGGAGCTGTTCCGCGCCCGGGTGCTACCGGCAGCCGGCTCCAGCGGTCCCGTCCGGGTGGAGGCCCGCCTCAGCGAGCCGCCGGAGATCCGCCGCCAACTGGAGCGGGAGGCTCGAGACGCCCTGATCGAGGCGGGGGCTCCGGCCGACGCCGTCGAGGTCCGCGTCCTCTCCGCCTTCAAGCAGGGCTATTCCTGGCTCGAAGAAGTGATCCTGCCGCAACTGGCGGACCGGGACCCCGGCGAGATCGGGGAGATCGTCATCCGCTTCCGCCGCAACGATCCGCCGGCGGCGTGGCCTCAGCAGGCGATCCACACGCCGGTCCGCTGGCTGCACGAGATCTTCCCCATCGATGAGATCTTCGCCCGCGAACTCGGCCTCGAGCTGGAGCGGATCCGCTTCGAGCAGACGACCGATGGACCGACCTACGCGGTGACCGTCACGAACTCCGGCGGCGCCGAGATTCTGTCCGGCGATTTCGAGCCGCGACGGGTGATGCGTCCGTATTTCGACCGTTTCCGCGACTACGAGCACGTCCGCGTGACGACGGGCTGGATCCACGCTGCGGCGGGGGACCGCACGCTCGTCGACGAACGCATCGTCACCGACCCCGAGGCCTTCTGGGACCACTACCAGAGCGTCGTTCTCCCGGCGATCTACGACTACGTGATGGACCGGCACGACGGGATCCCGGACGGCGGGAACGCGGACGCACCCTACTTCGGCGAACTCACTGTCGAACTCGAGATGAGCGAGCCCAACTACCGGCTCGAGATCGACAACGAGATTCACGCCCCGATGGACGCCCTCCACGAGGAGATCTACTTCGGCACGATCGAGTTCTTCGACGTCCTCGGCCGGAACTCCCGCGGGCAGGGGCTGACCTTCCCCGGCCGCATCCTCCCGATCATGCGGCCGCGCGGCGACGGCCGACCGGCGGAACTCCGGGTGAGCTTCACGGGGTTCGCCACTTCCCGGCCCGCCGTCTCCGTCGCCTTCGAGGATGCGGCGGGCGCGGCGGACACGATGCGGCTCGACATCCCGAAGACCGGCCTCGAGCGCCCGTCCGCGAGGCTGGCCATCGTCCGCGCCGGCGAGCCGGGGATCGCGCACCTCGGGCTGCGCCTCCGCGTCGACACGGACGCCGACATGCGCGACAGCCTCCTGAACTACGCCTCGCCGCGGCAGGTCGACCGGAGCATGGTCTCCGCCGAACAGGTCGAGGCCACGGTGCGCGAAATCGAGGCGCTGCGCGCGGCCGGCCTCTACGCGTCCTCGCTGGCCTGGACCGGGCTCGGTTCCCTCGAAGTCTGGGCCGAATGGACGCACGAACAGGACCCGGAGTCCCGCCGCACCGCCCGACTCGCGGCAAACGGGACCCCGCCGGCGCCTCCCGACTGGCGCCGCCTCCTGCCCGAAGGCTGGAGCTACGGAGGCGAACGCCTCGTTCAGTGGGAGACGCCCATCCCACCCCCCGAAGGCCACGGGATCCTGGCCCGGATGGCCGAGGCCTTCGAGGAAGTGACGATGTACAAGGCCGGCGAATCCTACCTGGGCAGGGACATCTGGGCGGCGGATTTCATGCCCCCGGTCGCGGCCTCGCACTGGTCGCGCGTGAAGGCGACGACCTTCAAGCCCACGGTGATCTACTCCGCCCGGCAGCACGCGAACGAGGTCTCCTCGACGAGTCACGTCCTGCGGCACGCGGAACTCCTCCTCACGGATCCCGCGCAGCGCGGGAAACTGAACGACGTGAACGTCGTCATCCACCCGTTCACGAACCCCGACGGGGCCCAGCTCGCCTACGACCTGTACCGGATCACGCCGGACTTCATCCTGCACGCCGGCTACCTTGCGTCGCTGGGAATCGACGTGATGACGGGGTCGCGCGACGATCACCCCATTTATCCCGAGGCGCCCGTTCGAAACCGGCTGTGGGGGCGCTGGCTACCCGACATCTTCCTCAACCCGCACGGGTACCCCTCCCACCAGGTCGTGCAGTTGTTCAGCGAATACTCGGGTCTCGTGCGGCGGGGGCGCGTGACCGAGCGCAACTGGGGTCTCAACAAGGGCTGGTTCATGCCGGGGTTCGGCTACGTGGACAGTCCCGAATACCCCCGGCACCGCGACGCGGCGTTCGAGATCCGCGACTACATCACGCGCGGGATCAATTCGAACCAGGACGTGTTCGACATGAACCAGCGCAACTATGCGCGCTACCGCCGCTACGGAGCCGACTATGACCCGGATGTGTTCCGGCTCCCGATGACCGACAGCGTGCTCATCGAGATGCCGCTGAGGGGATCGAGCGGCGAGTCCCGGTTCGGCTTCGATTCCCGCATCACGATCTGGTCCGGCACGACGGAAGCCCCGGATGAGACGGCGTACGGCCCGTGGATGGAGCTGGTCGCCAAGGCGGGACTCTCGTGGGACCAGGCGCTGCTCGACTACCTGTACGAGGGGGAGCATGAGGTGAAACGCTCCGGCTCCTCCTTCTTCGGCGGCGTGTCGCTGCGCATGAACCGCCCGCGGCCGCCCGAGGACGAGGACGAGTCTGATGAGGAGGCCGTCACGACGGACGGCGGAGGTTCCTAGCCGATACTTGCTCCGGCCCGGCTTCGGAATTCAGGTTGGGGCGTTCTCGCACCGTTCAACGCAGGGGAATCCCGATGCGCATATCGAAGAACCGTTCGAACCATGTTTCGACCATCTCCTCATGTAGAGGGATCCGCTCGCCGATCCGGATGGCGGCGGTCGCGGTCCTTCTGGGCGCCACCAGCCTCGCGGGCCAGGAGGAGGGCGGCGATGCGGCGGAGGCCGAGGAGGCGGCGGCCGCCGCCAACACGACCCAGGGCGTGTTCAGCGAGGAACAGGCGACGCGCGGCGAAGACGTCTTCTGGAACATCTGCGCGGAATGCCACTTCGAGGAGGATTTCGGGGGGCCGTTCATCCAGTCGTGGGTCGGGGCCTCGGTGAAGGACCTCGTGGATGAGATCGTGGCCACGATGCCGGAGGACAATCCGGGCGGGCTGCCCGCCGAGCAGTACGTCGATGTCGTCGCCTACATGTTCAAGATCAACGGCATGCCGACCGGCGAAGACGAACTGACCGCCGAAAATCTCGACGCGGTCGAGATCGAGGTCGACCTCGATCCCTGAGGGGCTGGGCTCGGGCGCCGGCACGCCTGCCTGAGCACACCCGATTGGGCCCGGTCGCGCAGTGAACTGACGACTCCTGAACCGGAGGGAAGGAGCTGCCATGCGACGCTTCAGGCCGGCCGTCATTGTGATGTCGCTGTCGGTGCTTTTTGCCGCCTCCTCCGGAACCCGTCAGGCCCATGCCCAGGTGCCGAAGGTCACCGCCGGACAGGTGACGGACCGGGAGACCCTGCAGGGGTTCGTGACCTACGCGGCATCCGTGGCTGCCTCCATCACGGACATCAACCAGGGATCGCAACTGATCCAGGCGGTCAGGACGGAGGGCAGCGAATACAACTTCGGCAACATGTACCTGATCTTCATGACCCTCGACGGTCAGGTGTTCATTCACGGGGAAGACCCCAACCTGGACGGCACGAACGTCTTCGGGGTCGTGGACGAAAACGGAAACCCGGTCGTTCAGCAGATGCTCGCCGCCGCGGCGGCCGGGGGCGGGTTCGTCGAGTGGTGCTGGGACGACCCGAACGACCCGAACGACCCCCGCTGCAAGGATAGCTACGCGCTCCAGCACTTCTCTCCGGTGGCCGGAGTGGATCTGGTCGTGGTCGGGGGATACTACCAGGATCTGTCCGGCGCGGGGCAGCCGCTGCCTCCGGTCCCACTCCCCGAGCTTTCCGCCGCCGACGTCGTGGACCGGGAGACCCTCCGGCGGTTCGTGGACGGGACGGTCGTCTGGCTGAGGGAGCTCGTAGGGCAGGTCGGCTTCGAGCGCGCGAACGAATGGAAGGCCCTCCTGCGGGAAGAGGGGGGACACTTCAAGTCCGGTCCCATCTATCTCTTCATCTTCACTCCCCAGGGGTTCGTCATCTTCCACGGGGCCGACGCGTGGCGGGAAGGGCGGCAGGTGCTGGACAACACTGACTTCCAGGGGCGGATGTTCGTGAGGGACGTCATCGCCGTCGCCCAGGGGGGCGGGGGATTCGTCGAGTACTTCTGGGACGACCCGACGGTCCAGGGGGATGAGGACACCGGAACCCCCAAGGTGAGTTACGCCGTCTCGCTGCGGAGCGATCTGCCCGTCTTCCAGGGCGTCGAGTTCATCGTAGGGGCCGGGTTCTACCGGGACCACATAGATATGTCGTAACCTGATTTATAACAGCAAATTACGGCACATGGCCGTAGGCGATGTATCACTCAGAATACACATTTCTGAGCGAGATTTCGTTGAACCCAATCGGATGTCGCCGGATCCGATTCCGGTTATCGACGGAGGCGGTTGGTACTCCCAAGCTCAGGACCAGCCACCCCCAATGGCGGATGCGGCGGCGTGCTGCGTACTCATCGTCGCCCGGTCGGCAGCCGCCGCACCACCACGCTGGACACGTCGAATTCGTCACGCTCGATGAACGCCGCCAACCCATCCGGACCGAAAGCGTCGGGCATCTCCGTCGTGCCAGCAACGTAGGTCCCGATGTAGCCACCATCCGGGGTCAGTAGGTCGATCGGACCGTCGCTGGCTGGCTCATCGCCGCGCCGCTGCACCCAGATCGTCCCCTCCCAACTCGTGCGCAGGGTGCGTACCACCGGGACCTCGTGGTAGAACTCCATGTTCCTGATGCGTCGCCGCCCCAATTCGGCAAAGGCGTCGCCGAACCGATCATTTCGCGAACTCGCGTCCGCCTCGTTTTCCGCCAACAGGCGTTCGATCTCTCCATCCCTGATCGCGTCGGTCACAGGCTCAGGCCGAAACGCTCGGGTGAGCACCCGAGTGAGTTCGCCGTTGCGAGTAGCCACCTTGATGGCATAGGCGGACGAGTCCGTGTAGACCAGGCTTCCGTCCGGGAGGGCTCCAGCGACCAAGGGAGGTCCGAAGCCGTCGGGATCTCCCGATGGCCGCCACGCTTCGATCACCGTGTCTTGCACGGCCTCGTCCCCAGTGAGGACCAACCGATAGACGGGACGAAACGATCGCTCGGGACCGTCGGCCGGGCCGCCCATGTCGAAGGCACCTACACTGGTCGTGATGACGTTCTGGCCGTCCCTAGCAGGCGCCAAGGTCCGGATCACGTAGAGAGAGTTGCCGGGCATCCGCACTGATCTCTCGAACTCGCCGTGCGGTGCAAACACTTGAAAGGCACTGTGACCCGCGTCGAACACCACCGTGCGCCCATCGCGGAGCACGGTGAATCCGATGGCGGTGTTGGTGCTCGCGGCGAATTCACCCGGCCCATCGCCGAGCCGTCCGAACTCGCGAACGAACTCGCCCTCCCGGCTCATAACCACGATCCGTCCGCCTTGGTCGTCCATCACGTACAGGTCGCCGGACTGGCTGAAGCCGACCGCGCTGACCCGGCTGAACACCTCCCAGTCCGCACCATCGACGGACCCCACCCGGTAGACCTCCTCGAACGCGGGTTCGATGTGGGTGTCCCGGCTTGGAAGTTCGATGACTTCTTGAGCTTGGAGAGCCGGGGATCCGAAGCCGAAGATGATTCCGACGGCCACTCGGAGAAAACTTGGGATCATGATTCTGGTAGCCTCCTGAAACGCGCGACACTGCCAGCGTTTGGATGAACAACCTCAAGCTACGGTTGCCCGTCTCGGCAGGGGCCGGCTTGGCAGGGCCAAGAGGCCGCCATTCTCCCGGTCGCTGCGAATCCCGGTCGATCCTCAGCAGCTCGGTGCTGAATCGCGGTCCACTAGTCAATCGGAATGAACACCCGTTTCAGCGGGATCATCGCACGAGCTTCCGGCTCCATCCGCTCGTAGTGCTCCATCAACAACTCGATGAACTCGTCACCCTTGAGCGTGGTTACCGATGTTCCTTGTGGAGTCCGGTCCGCTTCGTACAGCGCCTCCCGCGTGAATCCGCCGGTCGAAACGAAGAGCCCCCGGTCCGGCGACCGAAGCGTGGCAATGAAGTTCCGCATGTCCCCCACGCTCGCTCGTTGGCTTCGATGCTTCACTTGGACCTTGATCCGCGGTGAATCGAGCCCGAGGGCGTCGGACGTGGCTACGACATCCACGCCTCGATCCGGTCCCTTCTCCGTCCTGCGGGCGAAATAACCCATCGAGCGCAAGAGCGCGGCCACCAGTTCCTCGAAGTCGAAGGGGTCCATGTGTGCGATCCGGTCCGAGATCTGTTCCTCAGCCTTGCTCTGCACGTCCTCGTAGAACTGGAACCCCGATCCCTCGTCGGCTTCGGCACCCAAGGACACCGGGCGCTCCCGACCCGATGCGACCGCCTCGATTTCGTCCTGGTGGTCATTCATGGAGAAGAGTGTCAGCGTGCTGCCTGCACTGTTCTTGGCCGGTCCGGTTAGCTCGTCTCGCGAAATCCTCTTCGTCCAGTTGATCGGTCGCGTGTGAGGAAGGTCTCCGTCCCGGCGGGGATCGTAACGGTACGGTCCGGCGCATGTCCCGAACAGTATCTCCCGCGTGTCCGTGACCGGAGTCAGGATCAAGTCGCCCTCCCGGATCTCATGCACGAAGCGGTAGAGCTGGCTCGCCCCATTGATCAGGCGACCCTTCTTCATGTTCGGATGCTCTCGCGCCAACTCCGACAGAAATGCGTCCCGAGACTTCAGTTGCGAGAGGTCCTTACGGATGGAGAACCCAATCGCGGCGATGCCCGCCTCCTCGAACCGATCCGCGTAGACACCGCCGCCGCCCGCTCTCACTACCCAGATGTTTCTCAACTCAGGACTCCGATGGTTCGGTGATGCGACCGAGCACTGCACAGTTCCCACATGGCTCCAGGTCTTGGGGGCTTGGTGCGCTCGGTGCTCTCGTGGTGGGTGTCGTGACCAATACGGTTGCCGTGGGGCTCGGGTCGTCGCTGCGACCGCTCGCCCCTCGCAGCTTCGACGGTAGGGGATGCAATGGGCTCCGTAAAGGGACTCCGGCCCGTGCGCGGATGCGTGGTCGGCGCATCTGACGCGGGCCGATTCACCGGCCGACGCACCCTCAGCGGCTCGGACCGGCATCGCGGTCCGGCCCGCGCGGCGGCGGCCTTATCACCAGCCGCGGCCGCGCGGTCTCGCGACGCCAGATGTCTCGTAATATTCGGTCAAGCCTGTCACTCGCTCGTCGAGCCGCTCGATTCGCCGCCTCAAGGTGGCGTTCTCCTCGGTCTGCCGCTCGACTTGCCGCCGCAAGGCTTCGACCTGTTCGGATTGCCGCCGCCGTTCCGTTTCGGACTGCCCGGACAACCTCTTCAAGGCCTCCGTCAACTGCCCCTCCAACTCGGTCATACAGCTTCCTCGCTCTCTTGATGGCTTTCAGGCAGGCCGCTCGCGCAAGGTCCAGCGCGGCTTGTCCAGCGTCCCCGACGGCCCCACCACGGCCTGCTCTTCCTCGATCTCCGGCAGCGCGATCCTCCAAGCGGCCATCTCGATTCTCGCGAGCGTCCGCCGGGTCTCCGCGATCTCGCAGTCCAATTCGGCCACCGCCTCGATCCGGGCTGGGATGCTCCTCGACCGCCACCGCATCGTCGCCCAGCTTCCGGCGGAGATGCCGAGCGAGCGGTTCAGGCCGAACGTCAGCGGCTTTGGCCAAGCCTTCTGCGGCAACGTGTGCATCCGCGCGGCCTCTTCCTCCGTAACGAGCCCGATGGTACGCAGCGCGTTCCTCGCGGCGCGCCGCGAGTTCTCGTCGGGCCGCCCGAGCTCGCTCACGGTCAACTTCCCTGTCTCCCTGCGTCCGCTCTCCAGCCGCCTCCTCAGCCGCTCGGTCGGATCGTTCGGGCTGGAAGTCAAAGGCGTACAGCCGTCCCTTCAGCCGCCAACGGTCCCCGGTGTCGGGGTCCATCGCGGTCAGGTAGTCCTTGCCTTGGCGCGGCACTTCCAAGCCCGCCTCCCGGAGCGCGGCGACGACATCGAAGCGGTCTTTCACCACGCCGTGCTCGACCCGCTGGATCAGGTAGTCTCGGATCAGGTCGCGGGGGGAGGCTTCGAGCCGGAGCCCGGCCCGCAGTCGCGCCGCCTCGACGTAGGCGCGGTGTCCGGGCTGCTCCACCCTGGCCCGGGCCGGATCGTCCGGACGGCCCCAGCCGTGCTCGTGGTTGAAGGCGTCGCGGAGCGGGTCGAACGTTCTCCGCCAGCCCGGAGGGGCAATGTTGAGGCTGCGCCCGGTCTCAAGGTCGCATCGCGCAGCGAGAACGTGGACGTGGGCACCGCCGCCCTCCTCGCGGTGGAGCACCGCCGCCCATGCGTAGCGGTCGGGTTCGAGCCCCGCCCAAGCCGTCTCCTCGAAGGCGTCCAGAACCGCGCCGATCTGTTCGTCGGTCGGTTGGTCCTCCGGTGCCCACGCGATCACGCCGGAGGTGTACCTGTGCTCGAAGCCCAGAGTGTCCGCCACCGACGCCACCCGGTGGGGATCGCCCCGAAGGACCTCGACGCCTTCGCGCAGCTTCCCGGCCGCGTCCCGCTCCCCGAGGAGGTACTTGGCCGCAGCCCGCGCCGATCCGGTTCCGCGCGCCAAGAACTTAATGTGCATCGGCTTCCGGGCTCTCGGCGGGATCCAAGGCGGTGAGCGCCCGGTCGATGGAGCACAGATGGGCGATCACCTCGACGGCCTCGATGGCCTCCTTATGTGTATTGGCCCAGCGAGCGATCTGGTTGAGGTTGTTCCCGAGCCGAGCCAGTTCGCGGGTGCGCTCGCGCTCGACCTCGGCGTGCGCCACGGTCCAGGTGCGCACCCGGCCAATCGACCGGCGCACCAGATCCGACAGGGTCAAGCCCGCCGAGCGCGCCTTGGCGTGCCACTCGGCACGCTCCGCCTCGGTGGCGCGGACCTTCACCCAGACGGCGCGTCCGGCGCTCACGGCGCGCCGTTTCCGTTGTGGGGGTCACAGGGGGCACGGCCCCCCGCCAGCCCCTGCCGGGGACTCGCGGAGCGTGGCCCCAAAGGGTGGGCTGGCTCTCCCGCATTAGCGGGCCAAACCGTCCGCCGGAGCGCGGAATCCTGGGCTGTCGGAATCGCCATGACGTACTAGTCAGGGGATCGTTTCGGGCGGTGTCAACCACGTCCGAAATCGCGATTTCCGAAGGGTTCCAGTGCCGTCCCGAAGTCGGGTCGGCCTCCGCCAGCGCCACCTCCATCGCGAGGCAAGCCCGCGTTCCATCCCGAAGTATCGAGAACAGCCGTCCGTGCGTGGAACGCCGAACCTCGACCCGCAGAACGGCTCCGCCAACGAGCCGCAGCAGGTGCGATGCGCGCCGTCCGGGCGTAGGTTGGAGGCCCTCTTAGAATCATGTGAGCATCGCCGACCGGCCTGACTCGCACCCAACATCCGACCATCGCCCAACCCGAGACCGACTTCCGCCCATGTACCAGACCGGCCACACGATTGAGCAGACCCTCGATCAAATCCACAA
The DNA here is from genome assembly GCF_947581735.1 of Candidatus Palauibacter soopunensis. Lineage (NCBI taxonomy): Bacteria > Pseudomonadati > Gemmatimonadota > Gemmatimonadia > Candidatus Palauibacterales > Candidatus Palauibacteraceae > Candidatus Palauibacter > Candidatus Palauibacter soopunensis. Next base: position 19,973 of record NZ_CANPVT010000043.1, on the reverse strand, counting down.
GCACGACCTCGTTCTCCCCGCGATTCAGAGGGAGTTCGTTTGGGGCCCAGAGAAGATATGCCGACTCTTCGACAGCCTGATGCAGGGGTTCCCGGTCGGAACATTCCTCTATTGGAAGGTGGCTCCGGAGAACAGCGCCAAGTTCAACTTCTACGGCTTCATGCGCGAGTATCACGAGCGCGACAACGTTCACTGCCCGTCGCTTCCGGAGATGCCAAACACGGCACTCACCGCAGTACTCGACGGACAGCAGCGCTTGACGGCCCTCAATGTCGGCCTGCGGGGGAGCATGACCTGGAAACTGCCCCGCCTCTGGTGGAACAACCCCAAGGCTTTTCCGAAACGACATCTCTATCTGGACCTCCTTTGGAATGCAGGAGAGGATGAGGACGAGGGGACCGAGTATCGCTTCAGCTTTCGTCGGGGGAACGAACCTCGCCGGCGGAAGAACTCATCGGGCAACCTGGTGGAATGGTGGTTCCGCTTGCGCGACATACTGTCGATGGAGGACGGGCCTCCCATGCTCGACTGGGTGAACGACCCCGCCTTGGAGCGGAGTTCCCTGAGCCTCGCATACAAGACGTTGAATCGCCTCCACCGCGTAGTTCGGCAGGACCATCTCGTGGCATACTACGAGGAGCGGAGACAGACGCTGGACGATGTCGTTCAGATTTTCATCCGCATGAACGACGGAGGCACGCCGCTCTCGCACTCCGACCTGCTCCTGTCGATCGCGGTCGCTCAATGGACCAAGCACGACGCCCGCGAGGAGATTCACGAACTCGTCGACGCGCTCAACCGGATCGGGCTCGGGTTCTCCTTCTCGAAGGACCTGGTGCTGAAGGCGGGTCTGATGCTGAGCGACATCGGGAGCGTGGGGTTCAAGGTGGACAACTTCAACCGCAAGAACATGGCGGTTCTCGAGGAAAAGTGGACGTCCATCAAGTCGGCGCTCACGCTGACGGTCCAGTTGATCGCGGGCTTCGGCTTCAATCGCGCGACGCTGACGGCGCACAACGCGATTCTCCCCATCGCATACTACCTGTACCGGAGCAAGCGCACGGAATCGTTCCTGAGCCACAGCGAGCACGAGGATGACCGGCAGAGGATTCGCGGCTGGCTGATCCGGAGTCTGCTCAAGAGAGGGGTCTGGGGGAGCGGCCTCGATACGTTGCTCACGGCACTGCGAAAAGTGATTCGCGAGGACGCGGCCGACGGGTTCCCGGCTGCCCGGCTCGGCGAGGAGATGGCGCGCCGGGGCCGGGAGTTGGTGTTCAACGACGAAGAGGTCGAGGAACTAGCGGACACGGAGTATCGGAGCCAACGAGTCTTCGCGCTTCTCTCGCTCATCTTCCCCTTCGTAGATCCGGGGAAGCTGTTTCATGTGGACCACATCTTCCCCGCCGCAAAGTTCACCAAGCGCAAACTGCGCGACGCGCACGTCCCGGAGGGGAAGATCGAGGAGTACCGCGAGCGGGCGAATCGGCTCGGCAACCTCCAGCTCTTGCCGGGCGCGGTGAACACCGAGAAGAGCGCGGCGATGCCGGCCGAGTGGTTGGCTCGCGCGTATCCTGACGAAGGCCGACGTAGGTCACACGCTCGCAATCATCTGCTGGGCACCGTTCCTGAGAAGATGACGGGGTTCGTCGAGTTCTACAAAGCGAGAAGAAAGTGCCTGGTCGAGGAGATTAAGAGGTTGCTGGGTGGCGAGGGTTCTGGGTGAAGGCAGATCGTTAGGCGACATTCGACACGAAACACTGACTCTCCCGCGGCGAGTGTTTCACGTCACGTCGATGCCTGACCTCGGTTTTCTAGCTGTCTGTGCGAGCGATGTAGCTGCACCATGCATGAAGGACTTCGGCCCGGCGCTCCAACAGATCGGAGCGCTGGTACGCCTGAACGACCCGGCTGTTCGGGACGTGGGCGAGGCAAGCCTCCGCCACCTCGGCCGGGACGCCCGTCTCGGCCATCCAAGACCGCGCGCTCGAACGGAACCCGTGGAGCGTCGAGTCCACCCCGGCGCGTCCGAGCACGCGCCTCGCGGCGTTCGCGCCTATCGGCCCCCCGGCCTTCCCCGGGAAGACGAACGGCGACTCGCCGGACAGCTTGCCCGCGCGCCTGAGGACATCGAGCGCGCCCGCGCTCAGCGGAACCGCGAACGGGCGGCCCGCCTTCATCCTCTCCGCCGGGATGGTCCACCTCGCCGACTCGAAGTCGATCTCCTCCCAGCGCGCGCGCCGGGCCTCTCCGGGCCGAACGGCGGTGAACGCGACGAGTTCCACCCACAACGCGGCCGCCGGATTCGCTTTCTCCCCCCGGCGGATCGCCCGGAGCGCCCCCCGAACCTCGGTGTGCGGCAGCGCGCGATAGTGCTTCGTCGCGCCCCCGTTCGCCCTCGGCAGCGCCGCCACCGCCCGGTCCACCGGGTTGTCCGGGCGAAGGTTCCGACCGACGCACCAACGGAAGACGGCGGCGATCCGGCTCCGAGCCTTCGCCGCCGCGCCGGGCTTCGACTTCCAGATCGGCGCGAGGCACGCGAGCACGTCCCCGCTCGTGATCCGGTCCACCGGCATGTCCATGAGCGGCGCTGCGTGGAGGCGAAACGTGGACGCCCACTGATCCGGGAGCGCCGTCCCGGCCTTCCAGCCCTCCCGGTGAAGCCGAATGGTCCGCTCGGTGGCCTCGGCGAAGGTCGGGACGCCCCGCCCGCGCGGATCCCGGCCGAGCCGGACCATGCGGCTGTTGGCGAGCGCTTCCTGGCGCGCCTCGGCGAGCGTCACCTCGGGGTATGGCCCGAGCCCGATCGAGGTCAGGCGGCCATCGACCCTCACGCGCTGCCGCCAAGTCTTGGTGATCCGGCCGTCAATCGTGCGGTGGACCCTGAGACTCAAGCCCCGTCCGCCGCGCCCATCCCCGTACACGCCGGGTCGGCCAACCGCGCGCACGAAGGCGGCGGTGAGTGTTCTCGGCCGCTTCGTCAATGTGCTCTCCTTCTTGTGGCGTATCACTTATTGCTGCACTACAGAACGAAGAATACACCGGATCGCAACGGACTGCAAGAGACGATGGGATTTCGTGTGTCATACGAAAACCATTGGTATACAAGCTTTTATGGGATATCAGGAGGACCTTGCTGGACTACCTTGGATCAAGGTGATAGAGTTCGCTGCCGGGTTCGTCGGTCCCGAGATCGGGGGCAAGGCGCAAGCCGAGCCCGAGCCGCTCACGCTAGGGACGCTCTTTGACATCTACGGTGAGGAGGTCACCCCGACGAAGGGGAAGCGGACCCGCGAGCGCGACAGGGTCGCAACCGCGATGTTCCTCGACTTTTTCGGACGGGACCGGGACCCCGCCACCTTCTCCCAGCGCGATTGGGACCGCTTCATCCAAGCGCGCCGCGCGGGCAGGGCCGGACGTTCGGGCAAGCCCGTGGGCAACCGGACGATCGAGTGGGACCTGACGTTCCTGATGGCGGTCCTGAACTGGGCCGAGAGGTCCAAGGACGAACGGGGACGCCCGCTGCTCGACAGGAACCCGCTGAAGGGCTTGAGGAAGCCCAGGGAGAAGAACCCCGCCCGGGTCGTTCTCACGGAGGACGAGTACCGGGCGCTCCTGAAGGTGTCGCGGCAGGTCGGCTGGCGGTTCCACGTCGCCCTCGTGCTCGCGCACGAGACAGGCCACCGCATCGGAGCCATTCGCAAGCTCCGTTGGAACGACATCGACTTCGAGGGCCGTGAGGTGCGGTGGCGGGCGGAACACGAGAAGACGGGCTACGAGCACGTCACGCCGCTGACCGACGAGGCGGTCAGCGCCTTGGAGGAGGCATGCAGGATGAGCGACGAGAGCGAGAATGCCCCGGTGCTGCCGGGGTCGGGCGATGCCACGAAGTGCATGAGCCGCGTTTGCGCGTTTCAGTGGTGGAAGAGAGCTCAGACGCTCGCGGGACTGGAGCCGAAGGCTCGGCGGGGCTGGCACTCGCTGAGGCGGAAGTTCGCGAGCGACCTGATGGACCTGCCGCTCAAGGTGCTCTGCGAGCTTGGCGGGTGGAAAGATGCTCAGACGGTGCTCAGGTGCTACCAGAGACCGGACGCTGGACAACTCAGGACGGCGCTGGAAGGCCGCAACAGGGTTCGGGGCTGAAATCCCGACCAGCGGGAATCATTCAGCGGGAGTCTGGCCCGCAAAACTCCTAAGTTACTCGGCTGCAAACAGTTGTAGAATCCATACAACTTGCGGAGTCGGCTTTGTCCGACGGGATGTCGTCCTCGGACCGCGGGGGATCGCGTCGTATGGACCCGCTTCCCTTGGCTCCGCTCCAGTCCTGCGGCCGGCCATTTGCGATCATCGATTTGATGCTTGACCGGAGCACGCTGGAAACTTCCTGCATGAGAGACGGATCCGGATTCGCCACGGCGCCGCCGTGGACGATCCGCGATCGCAGTTGGTAGAATTCCTCTAGGAGCTTCCTCGTTTTGTGCCTTTCCTTCAGCGAGTCGGCGTAATACCACGACCCACGCGATCTGAGCCTCTTCCCGATGTCGTGGTGTTTGCCGGGCTCACCAAACAATGTCTCCAGCGCGATGCTCTGACTCATCACGGTGTCTTCCACTTCAGTCCGCGTTAGGCTCTCACGAAACCATCGCAGGGCAAGATCCAGCACGCGCTGAGTTTGTTCGCTACGACGTAAGTACGCTGCTGCCAAGTCAGACAATTCTGACGCTGGCAGGGGACGCTTCTGGCCCCGCGTCCCGAACCCCATCGCAAGCAATTCCGTCTGACGGACCATGCCGCCACCACCGAGCAGACCGTCGTAAGGTAGTGCGGCGTTGACGGAGGGCGGAACCCGAACTTCGCTCATGAAACAGCTGAACCCATACCCCCATACCACGCTGAGAAGCCGGGCTAGGTGATCCGGGCCGTGTTTCAGGAGAGGACTGCCATAAACCATGCCCCCCTCTTCCGGGGGGTCGACAAATCTGTCCTCAAACCGTGTGGCCCGGAGCACGCAAACATTGGTGTCTTCTTCCGGCCACTTGTCGAACAGCGTGTTTGTGTGCTTCCTCTTGAGGTAGTGCACCATATCGCGGTACGGCATGAGAGTACAGTAGTCGTCCAGCGTGATCCGCGATTCGATGGCGAACCCCTTCAGCAAACAGAATTGCTCCGTCTGGATGAGGCCGTGACTGAGAAATTCTGTGACCAGCCTGCCTATCTCATCCGCTCCGGCACGCTCGGCAGCCAGCATCAGTTTCCGCGTGGCGACCACGGGGTTCGTTATCCTATTGGGTCGCCAATTCCCGCCACGGTAGAGCGCAACAGTGTCTGCCGGTGGGCGCACTTCCGTGGGTTCTTGCAAATGGCGCTCCACCCACTTCTGCAGGGCGCTAAACGCCGGTCCGTAGCGCCAGGGTGTAGCCTCGTTCGCAACCTGCTCAATGCGATACCGCGCCGACCAATCGTCATTTGCCATGAGGTGCGGCGCGACGTCACCGAATGGAATCGGATTGGGTCTGCCGTGAGCGTTCACGAAAACCACATGTGTGCCTTCGAACGCACGCTGAAGGAGGCCGGTAACCTCGCTAGCGGTCTCAGTGGTCATCGTGATGGCGGCCCTTCGGCTCGACTGTCAGTTGCCATGCTGCCTCTCATACGACTCTCGCCAGCGGCAATACGCGCCCCTGCGCGAGCGCCGCTCATATGGCCGCGTCCGCGACGCGAAGCTACCGTCCGAGTCGATACTTTATGTCGTAGTTTAGGATGAAATCCAATTCCTTTGCAGTGAATCTGTAGTGACGTGCCAATTCTCGGTCGATTTCATCGATCACGTGCTTGGACAGCTTCATGTAGAACTCGTCGTACTCCACGCGACCGGTCGTCCTATAATGATACACTCGTCGCTTCGTCTTCGAGTCCATGTCGTCTTCAAGCACCGCAGCCAGATCTACCAGCCTCTGCGAATGAACCATCGGGAAACCGGCGATCTGTGATTTGATGAGATCATAACAGTCGCTGCTGGATAGCCACCAAACGAAAAATGTGCTACTGCACAATATAGCGTGGACACTCGGACTTCGTTCTTCGGCAACTGTCAGGGGCTTTAGCTTCCCAGATCTCTTATGCCCATCGCGAGCGCTATGAAAGTACGGGGCACGGGTGTGCGCCCGGATCCAGTTGACCGGCGCCGAGTGGTAGAAGATCATACCATCGGAAGACTCCGCCTTGTGGATGTCGGACTCATGACCGGCCAGCTTCTGCAACACACTGCGATGTAGCGGACTCGACACCTTAGGTATCGTCTTGTCGAGAGGCAGCTCGCCAACCGACACATACTCCAAACCATCAAACAAATGGTCACGTTCCTCCGCATACCAACGCATGTAGCGTGTCGTGCGGATCCCTCCGCTCTTCTGAGACGCAACGAAGATCGCCAAGCGGAACTTCACTCCATCAAACAAGCGACTCGGGTTCGCATCGCCGCTGAATGTTGAGAGATGAACTGAGCCAAACTGTCTATAGAACCTTTGGACGAGCGGCATCATCCGTCGGGTGCTGTGGCCACTCAGGGGTACGATCATGCTGATGGATCCGTCCGCTCTCATGATGTCCTTACAACGCTCCAGCACGAACGCATAGAGGTTGCCACATGATTCTGTCAGGAACCCCCGGACTTGGTACTTCCCACGAACCTTGCTGTACTCAACGTACGGTGGATTGCCGATCACAACATCGAAGCCACCTCGGTTCATTATGCCGTAGAATTCGACGAACCAGTGGAATGGGCAATGCGTGGTGCGCCAACGCGTATAGGCGTCGTCGTCGTTTTCGGAGACTCCGTACTCGGCAGCGAGGTGCCGATTGAGCTCATCGTCAAGTCGCCTGAGGCGGGTACGAAGGTGCTCCTTGTCGGAGCCGGTCGGAGTCCCGTGCAGGACGGTCTGACGCTTTCTGAAGTCATCGTAGGCAAGACTTGCGATCCGGGCATCAGACTCAATGCGACTTAGCGTTGCTTGATCCTGCTCAGAAAGGGCGCGGTACTGCCCTTCTGGGGTCACCTCCATAGCCTGACGAACCGCCGCGAGTGACGAAAACCCTACCAGAGTATTCCCAGCGCGGACGTTGAAGTCGATGTCTGGTAGCGGCTCGATCTGGTCGTATTCGTCCAGTTGGGCGATCAGCTTGAGGAAGAGGCGGAGCTTACATATCTCGACCGCCTCTTCCATAACGTCGACACCATAGAGGTTGTTGAGAACGATTGACTTCAGGATGAAGTAACGTTCGCTGGCGTGGGTGTCGACCTCGGCGAGAACAGCCCGAAAGTCGCTCAGCGCGCTGGGATGAGTGGTCCTATCGGTTCGGTCCAAGTCGGCGACGAACCCGCGCATGCCTTCCAAGCACGCCCTGTAGAGAGGCTCGAGGACGTTGAGCGCGGCGAACAAGAACGCTCCGGACCCGCATGTGGGGTCCAGGACGGAAACATCCCGCATGACCTGCCACACGGCCCGTAGCAGCTCGGGGCCCTCGCTCTGTTCGATAAGATCGCCAGCGAATTGCTCGATGTCAAGATTATGAGTAATGAAATCGTTGACGTCTTGAACATCCCCGCCGGCGAGTTTGCTGCGAATCCGTTGGTGGCGCTGGCGACGGGCGACGACCTCTCGCCAGGTCTCGGTCGGCAGAGCATATTCCCGCGGCGCCGGTTCCCGCCAATTTCCACGTCTGGATATGTCATCTATACCGCACTCCACATCCTCGGGAAGTTCCAACGGATTGGTCAGACGCTCCGGGAGCTTGTCCCGCCGAACATCCCACACAACTCCGTGGCCAACGGACGGGTAGATGTAGCGGTCTGGATCCTCCGATAAGAGCCTCCAAACTCCTGCGTCCGGCCCAAACGCTACCGGACATTCTTTCCTGGCCGCATCCAGTAGGTACGGAATCACGGCGTTGCGTGTAATGTACCCGGTGACGTCCTCCCTCGTGTAGTACGCCCCCATCTGCTTCTGGTTGATGTACTTCTCAAAGATGTATCCCAAAACATCTGGATCGATCTCGTTATCGTGGCGTCCCGGTCGTTCGTCCAGGTGCCAGCGGTACGAATCGAAAAAATCGAACAACCCTTCGAAGGCCTCGTCAGGAATCGCTATGTCGGGATTGACTCGTTCAAGGTCGTGAACATCAAACAACCCACCGTTGAGAAACGGAACCTTACCCAGCAAGTCCGCGAGGTCAGGGGCGCGCTGTGCCTCCGGTTGTCCGAGGCCTTCGTGGAACAGGCGTAGCAAGAAGAGTCTGTAGAACTGGTGAAACTGCCCGCCGCCATTCTGCCGCCTGAGGCGCACCAAGCGATTACGAAGATAATTGAGGTCGTCGTCTAGGAACCCCTGCTTTTGGACGAAATACACGAACATCATGCGGTTCAGCATCAGCGAGGCATACCAGTCGCGATCCCCCTGAGATGCGATGCCGTGAATGAACCCTTGAAAGGCGACTAACTCCTCCCTGAAACGCTCATAGAATTTCTTTGTTACTCTTTCGACGTCAAAGGTCTTCTTGACTTTGGCGGCCACTCCGATGATGTCGAGTCGCTGCTCTTCATCGAGTGTGAAGGCAAGCTGGACGAGACGCTGGAGAAGTGGCTCGCCGCTTTGGCCGATATCGTAGTGCTGTTCCCGGTACCGCCTCTTCCTGCCTTCACGTTTCACCCATTGCCAAATCTGCTGGCGGCGCCGATCATCAACAAAGATGACGAGATGCTCAAAGCTTATCCTGGCTACCTGGTTGTCAATCCTCCGCCGAATGGGGTAGGCGGGAATCGGCTGCCCCGACGTAGGGCAGCATTCGTAGACGGCGAATCCCGCCTTTTCCGCAACTGGCCGCAGGGAGTAAGATTGCTCGTCGACGCCGATCTCGAGAGGCCTAGCAGCCGGGAAGTGATTCCACCCCAACCCTTCCACGAATAGCGCCCGGAAATCAAAGGCTGTCAGCTTGGGGCGAAGGTCGGTCGTTGCGGGCTGCGTCATGTATCGGCCTCATGCTCACTGTCGGCTGATATGTTATCGAACAGTCCCATTGAGCAGATGATGCGAGGTTCGCCGGCCTCAGGTTCCGAGTCGTCGCGTATGGACAGCCGGTCCTCATCCCGAAGCCCGATCACGAGGCTGGCCAGCTCGTCGTCGTTCATTCCCGCACGAAGATGCCGGTTGAGTGCGTCGGTCGCCACGCTACGAAGTGGATACTTGTAGATGTCGTCGAGTGCCCGACGGAGGCTCGGCAGATCGAAAAGAGGCATCTGCCTTTCCGCATGATCCGCCCACGCCTTGAGCCGCGTGTATGTCCGATACCGCGCGCCTCGCTTCGGCCCAAGCTGGCCCCCGATTCTGCGCCCTTCAATCACAATGTGACTTACACCATTCGCGACGAGCTCGTGGTGGCGTTCGTGGCGCGGCAGCGCCGGAGTTCCCGGCTCGCACTCGGCAGCAGCCAGAATCTCGATCTGCGACTCAGTCACGCTCCGTCCGGTCTCCGCGTTCACGTATGCCAACGCATCGTGACCCTCGCCAGTACGTACGAAGAGCAGCACGCCATCCGGTCGACCCGGCAGAGTATGTCGCCGCGACGTGTACACGACATCGGGAAGCTCCGAGACCACCCGCTTCAGTTTGGGATCGTCCGCCGTCGCGTTCTTCCAGATCTGCCACGCTTGGCTGGATAAATCGACCTCGCCATCGTCCTCTTCGTCCAGGATGCCGGCCTTCTCATTGTAGAGGTCGAGCATCAGTTGATTCTCCTTCTCTTGGTCCATCCCCGCGTCGTCCTCGAAAAAGGCTTCGTCGGCTCCGACGACCTCGGCGTTCTCGGAGAGGCGGGTCTTCACGCGGCCGCGCAGCCTGATAATGCGTTCGACCCCGTCAGCGGGGAGAAACGAATAGCAGCGAATCGTTGGCTCGCTCTGGCCGATCCGGTCCACGCGCCCGGCACGTTGAATGAGGCGGATGATCGCCCAAGGGAGGTCGTAGTTCACGACCACGGCGCAGTCCTGAAGATTCTGGCCCTCGCTGAGGAGATCTGTGGCGATGAGGACCCGAATCTCCGTCTCTGCGGCAGGCAGACCACCGTTGCTTTCGGGGCTGAACCGCCGGGCCAGCAGCGTCGGAGCCTCCGTGTCGCCCGTGACGGCCTCCAGCCCATCCACTCCCCGTCTCTTCAACTCCCTCGCCAAGTAGTGGACCGTGTCGGCAAACTGGGAGAAGACAAGGACTTTTTGGTCGGGGTGCTGCTCGGTCAGCAATGCGTAGAGCGCGTCGAGCTTGGCGTCGCGATTCTCATCCCATCGACCGGCTCGATGTAGAATCTGGAGCAGGGCTTGCGTATCAGCCTCCAGTGCCGACTCCAGCGCGGACACGAACAGATCGGACCGCAGCCACTTGAACCGTGTGTGGAAGCTCGTCACGTAGGTCTTGTAGACTGCAGCCGCGCGTCCGCGCAGCGCCTCCATGTCCCACGGATCAGCCGACGGCTGTTCGTCGTCTAGTGGGATCACCCCTTGCGCGTCGCGGTCCTCATCGTCGCTGAAACGGGTGTCGGGCGGAGCGGCGTCAAGCAGTATAGCCTCCTGGCTCCCCACTGGAAGCGGGAGACCGTCGCGGATCGCATGGAGGAAGACGCGATTGCGCAGGACGTGGCGTTCGACCGACTGGAGGAACGCCGATCCGCTGCTCTCAAGGCGCTTGAAGAGATTCGTCCGGCAGAAGCCGATCAGGCGCTTGCCGGCCCGGGATAGATCCCGGATCTGCCGTTCCTCCTCTGAGGAAGTCGACATTCGCTCGTCGGACACATAGTTCCCGAGCCCGTAGCGCGGCAGCGAGAGACCTATGACGGTGTCCACCACATCCTGGTGGTAGAGCCGGGCGTATTGGTCGTTGGGATCGCCGTCGCTGACTTGGAACTTCAGCGTGGCCGGTACTCGCTCCGGGAAGATCCTCTTGGACCCGTCGGCCACCATCAGGCAGGGCCGACCGGTGTCGGGGTCCGTCTCGGTGTAGTTCTTCTGGATGAAGGTGCGCGTCCGCCGCACCAGGTACAGGCGCATTAGGTCGCGCCAGTCGTCCGGGATTTCACTCTTCTCGAAGGCCGCCAGCGTGCGTGGCCCCACCTGATGGCTTGCGCCAAACTCGACCTCGCCCACCGCGCGGAGAAGCCGTTCGGGGCGAATGCCGATGTCCCGGTCCTCGGGAACGAAGAGCCGCAACTGGTTCGACAGGTCGAGGTACGTCTTGTTGTAGGGCGTCGCCGTCAGAAGGATGACCTTGCTCTCGTTCTCCCGAAGATACTCCTGAATGGCCCGGTAGCGTTTGCCTTCGCGGTTCCGAAGGTTGTGGCTCTCGTCGATCACGACGAGCCGGTAGCGCCGCATTTCCGGCAGATCCGTGAGCACGTTGCTGAGCGACACGACTCTGGCTCGCAGCCGATACTCATGGGCGTGGTCCCTCCACATGGAGACGAGGTTTTTGGGGCTGATGATCAGCGTTTCGAGCCCGAGATCGTCCTCGAAGATCCGGGCCACCGCCGTGGCCATCCGTGTCTTGCCGAGCCCGACGACGTCCCCGATCAGTACGCCGCCACGCGTGTTCAGGTGGTGCGCTGCGATCTTCACGGCCGCCGCCTGGAAGTCGAACAGCTTATCCTTGAAGACTCGGGGGATGCTGAATTGGTTGAGCCCCTCGCGCGCGTCGTACGATAGGTGGTAGGCCATCTTCAGGTAGACGTGGTAGGGCGGAACGAGCTGCTCACGAGCCCAACTCTCCTCTATGATCTCGATCAACTCGTCGGTGATGTCGATGCAGAAGGGGTCGCGCCAGCGATTCTCGAACCAGGACTGGAGCTTGCCGGCTGCGTCCTGATCCACCACATCGACGTTGAGTTCGCCCTGACCGGACATCCCCGCGAACGTCAGGTTACTGCTACCGAGGAACGCAGTAACCGGATTGACCGGATCGTCCCGGTACAGCAGGTAGAGCTTCGCGTGGAGGGTGTGACGGAGGAACAGCTTCACCCTGACCTTGCCAGCGCGCAGTTGGCGGGCCAACCGCCGGAGAGCGGCTTCGTCCTCGTTGGTTGGTGCTCCGAACGTCAGCTGCTCACGCAATTCCCGAGCCAGCTTGCGGCGAAGGCGGAGCGCGGTCCGGTTGTCGATCCCGAGCCGCTCTCTTGTCCGACTGGCGAAGTGCTCGCGAAGCTCGTCCTCGGCTACCTTCTGCATTCCAACGAGGATGCGGCACGGACCTTCGCCCGGTTTCCACCGGTCGATCAGCGGGCCCACGCCGCCCCACCCGCGAAGATTGATGTAGCCAACGCAGAAGTCGGCCCGCGACGAAAGGGCGAGCGTCTCTTGAAGGGCCGGGAGGAGCTTGGTGGGCGCCTCTAGGTTGTCGAAGATTCGCGGCACGATTGACTGCCGTCGTTACGGGGGGAGGAGTTGGGTTAGGTCGGTGGTCGCCGGGAAGAATATGGCTGGTGTCCCAGGCGCGACACCCTTCTGACGCGCCGCGTGCCGGTTTCGCGCTGAGCGAACATCCCGTCCAGCGTCATTCACAAGGGCCGCCCGTGATGCCTCGGCTGACAGCAACTACCGCGCCAGCGACCACCCCACGCCGTTCTCCTTGCAGAGCGGCGCCGAATCCGCGAGGTGACGCTAGCCTAGAGGGAACTGGCAGCGGGTGGAAACTGGGCCAGGCCCCCCCGTGCGGCCGCGGCGCTCCGATTCTCGGTCGAGCCACCAGACGATCAGGGATCTCCCTTGATGCACCGGAATGCCCTCTTCCGCCTCGATTCGGTGAACCCCCGTTCCTTGAGCTTGAGGAGCACCCCGCTTGGCGTCATCGGTCATGGGCGTCTGCGCGAGTTTCGCTCTTGGCTGGCGAGCCGCTCAGCCTCGTCTGCTGCAGCGGCGGCGGTACGGAACCCGGGGCCGGTGCGGTCGGCGGCCGTGGAGACCGTGAGGGAAGCGAGTACCACATACCACCGATCCGCCCGGTCGTCCTCTCCATCCATGTAATGGCCGCGCTCGAGCCGATAGCCGGCCATCTCGGCGCGGAACCGGTGCGCCCGCAGAATGACGCCCTCATCGAAATCGCTCATCGAACCACCTCTCCTCCTAACGAAGAGGGTTCTGGAGAAGAGGCTAGGTCAATAGAAGCGGGGCCAATCCGCTGATTCGACGCGTCCCCTTAAGCGGAGCGCGTAGGATCACCGGGAGGTCGGCCGACTCGGGCACGTGCTCCATCACCTCCGCACACCCCTTCCCCACTCTCGCGCATCTCCCAAAATGGAGCTGTCGGAAATTGTCGCCAACTGCTACAGTGACCCTTCAAGCTAACGCGACGCTGCGTCCCCTGCGGCAGCGAATACGACCTGCCCGCAACGTTCACACACACGGCCCAGTCCGAGGAGGGCGGTACCTCACCATGGCATTCCAGACGGCGATCTCGATCAAGGAGGCAACCGACAACATCCACAACAGCCGCTACCTGCTTCCGGCCATTCAACGGGAGTTTGTTTGGCGGCCCCATCAGATCGAGCGGCTCTTCGACAGCCTCATGCGTGGCTACCCCATCGGATCTTTCCTGTTCTGGCGAGTCGATCCCGAAACCGCCAAGAACTACAGCTTCTACCAGTTCATCACCAACTACGATCAACGGAACCCCCACAACCTCGTCCACGGGGCGCCGGACGCCGTGCCCGGTCTGAAGGCGGTGCTCGACGGGCAGCAACGCCTCACGGCGCTGAACGTCGGGCTCCATGGGTCCGGCAAATGGAAGCTACCCCGCCTGTGGTGGAACAACCCGCGCGCCTTTCCTGAACGACGGCTCTTCCTCGATCTACTCGCCCCGCGCACGGAGGACGAAGAAGAACTCTCGTACAAGTTCCGCCTCCTCCCCGTTGATGACAAAGGAGCGCCGGAACGAGGGAGCGACCACGAACACTGGTATCCCGTCGGAGACATCCTCGACGTCAAGGACGCCTCGGACGACCTGATCGACTTCGTCCATGACCATGAGGAGCTCAAGAAGACTCGCGAGCCTCAGAAGATGCTCACCAAGCTTCACCGCGTCATTCACAGTGACGGCATCATCTCGGCCTACGAAGAGCCGGACCAGAACCCGGAACGGGTTCTCAACATCTTCGTACGTGCCAACAGCGGCGGCACCGCGCTCTCCTACTCGGACATGCTCCTCAGCATGGCGGTGGCTCAATGGGACGAGATCGACGCGCGGAAGGAGATCCATGCCCTCGTCGACGAGATCGGGGCGATCGGGAGCGGCTTCCGGTTCAACCACGATTTTGTGCTCAAGGCCTGTCTGATGCTCGGCGACAGCGACAGCATCCGGTTCAAGGTCGAGAACTTCAGAAAGTCGAAGATCGGGGCGCTGCAGCACCAGTGGGATCCGATCAGGAACACGATCTCAGAAACGGTGGAGCTCGCATCTTCGTTCGGCTACTCCGGACAAAGCCTGATCTCGGCAAACGCCCTCTTGCCGATCGCCTACTACCTCCACCACCGGCAGCCGTCGTTGGGTGACAAGGACCGCAAGGCGATTCGTTGGTGGCTGATTCGCTCGCTGCTGAAACGCGGGATCTGGAGCGGCGGCGTCGACAACTTGCTGGTAGCGATCCGCAAGGCGATCCGGGAGAGCTCTGGAGCGGATGGCTTCCCGACTCACGCGATCGAAGAGGCGATGCGTAGCCGCGGCAAGGGACTGACCTTCCACGACGAGGAACTCCAGGATCTGGCCGACGCCGGGTACGGTGGAAGAGCATATAGCCTTCTCTTCGTTCTGTACGGGTTCGTCGACGTGGCGACGAACCGCTTTCACATCGACCATGTCTTCCCTCGCGCGTTGATGACCCCGGCACGCCTGGACGAGGCCGGCGTCGATGAGGGACAAATCCCCGAGTACCAGGATCGGATGAACCGCCTTGCGAACCTCCAGCTTCTCGAGGGATCGAAGAACACGAGCAAGGGCGCCAAGCTGCCCGCCGACTGGCTACGCGACCAATACTCCGAGGACGAAAGGCGGAATCACTGCCACCTGCACGATCTCGGCGACGTCCCAGCCGAAATGAAGAGGTTCTTGGGCTTCTACGAGGCGCGCCGAGCGCGCATCTTGGAGAAGCTGAGGCGCTTGCTCGTTTCCGACAGCCCGTAAGCACATGGGGACCAACACGCCAGGGCACCAGAGAAGGCGGTTCCAGCGGGCCACCTGTCGGAGGGCTTCGGTTTTTCTCAGCGGAAGGACGGTGAGGGTTTGGAAGACCTGAAGATCGCCGAGTTGATCGATCGCGCACCGTGGCGGGAAGCCGTCACCTACCGGCACACATGGCCCCATGAGTACGTCCTCAGCCGCAAGGACCGCCAGAATGCGCTGATCGAGGTGGTTGTTGCCCGGTTCCGAGCCGGAGAGGGGGTCAGTGGCCTTTTCTTCGGCACGACGAACTCCTACCTGTTCATCGGTGATTACAAGTACTGGCTGATGACCCACTGGGACGCGGTCAACCTCGACGACGGGCAGGACTACGTGCTGAACCGGGCGCGCCTGTATCGCGACCGGCGGGACTTCGTCATTCAGGCTGGAGATACGGGGAAGCGCGAGGACTACCCCGCCAAACCGGCGACGTCGAGTCACCGTGCCAACGAACGCTGATCGCGAGCTCTCGCCCCCTTCGAACCCCGAAAAGCCCGCACCCGACGTTGGAGCCGTACCTGAGCGCGCAAACGACATGGGGGTCCGATGCGCGTTTTGGCACTCCGGTGCTGCGCACCGGCCTTCCCGCTCATCCCTTGGCCGGGCAACGTCTTTCGGCCTGAGAGCCCCGCCGTTCGTGGCGGACGGGGCGCTCAGGCCGTGACGCTAGCGACCCACCTCGCCGAGGGCTCGG
Organism: Candidatus Palauibacter soopunensis; assembly: GCF_947581735.1. Lineage (NCBI taxonomy): Bacteria > Pseudomonadati > Gemmatimonadota > Gemmatimonadia > Candidatus Palauibacterales > Candidatus Palauibacteraceae > Candidatus Palauibacter > Candidatus Palauibacter soopunensis. The sequence goes on along the minus strand of NZ_CANPVT010000043.1, from coordinate 4,037 downwards.
TACGGGTTCGGGGCCGGGTGTGCTTGCGCACCCCCCACCCCGACCCCGTCGGGTCGCTAGCGTACCAGCGATCCCTTGCGGGAAGGCCCCCTACCTGCCGTCAGCGCGGTCGTTGGGGATCGTGATCCGTCGCCCAAGCACTCCGCCCCACTCCTCATCCATCGGTGCCGAGGGCGACGTAGTTGGCCCACTCCCCCATCAACTCGCGACGGTGGCTCTCCAGTAGATCGCTGCGCTGGTACGAGCCCTCGACGCCCCGCACGACGTGCCCCAGCGCGGCCTCCGCGACCTCCCTCGCCGCGCCGAACTCGGCCGCCCAAGACCGGAACGAAGCGCGGAATCCATGCGCCGTCGCGTTGAGTCCGAGATCCTTCATCAGCTTCGAGGGCGTCGCGATCGAGATCGGCTTCCCGCTCGGAGCCGGGAAGACCAGCCCCTCGGGCCCCGATAGCCTCGACGCCTCTTCAAGCACCGCGAGCGCCGCGTCCGAGAGCGGTACGCGGTGGGGCTTGTTCGCCTTCGTGCGCGATTCCGGAATCACCCAAACCCGGTTCTCGCCGTCGAACTCCGACCACGACGCCAACCGAGCCTCGGAGGGACGCGTCGCCGTGAGGACGAGAAGCTCCAAGCAGAGCCTCGTCGATGGCCATGCCTGCGAGGCTCGAATCTTGGCCAGCGCTTCGCCGACATCGGCGTGCGGCAGCGAGCGGAAGTGCTTCTTGCCGCCGTTATGCTTGGGGAGCGCCTCTCCGATCCCGGCCACCGGATCCGCGGCGCTCCGGTGGCCGGCCACGATCGACCACCGCATGATCGCCGAGAGCCGTTGCTTCAACCGACGCGCCGTTTCCGGCCGCTCGAACCAGACCGGCTGGAGAACGGCGAGGATGTCATTGCTGGTGATCTCGTCGACTTCCTTGTCTCCGATCCGCGGGTAGACGTGCTTCTCGAGGCTCTGCCTCCATTGGATCTCGGACCGGTGGCCGCGCCAGCTTGGGCGGCGAATCTGGATCACCTTTTCGGCGGCTTGCTCGAACGTCGGGACACCGCCGCCACGAGGGTCTCCTCCTTGAACGACGATCCGTCGGTTCACCAGCGCCCGCTCTCGAGCCTCCTGGAGCGTGACCAGCGGGTAAACGCCGAGGCCGAGATTGACCGGTTTGCCGTTGATCCGCAGCCGTTGAGCCCAGGTCTTCGATAGCCGGTCGGTCGAGGTGGGCTTCACGAGCAGGCTCAGCCCGTAGCCGCCCCGCCCGTCTCCGTAGCGGCCCGGACGCGAGACGGTCTTCACGAACGAGGCGCTGAGTCGCTTTGGATGCTTCATGTGGTTATCACTCCCAGTATCACGAGTTGAGTGATACTACGTGACACCACGTGAGACGTCAAGAACGTGTAAACCTGTGTCCTTCAAGGGTTTTGGTGACCCAAGAGGGACATCGTGCAACCGTCTGATACCTAAAAAATACGGACGGGGTGGGATTCGAACCCACGAGGCAGGGTTGCTGCCCACACGCTCTCCAGGCGTGCGCCTTAGTCCGCTCGGCCACCCGTCCGGAAGCCTCCGGGGTGAGGCCGGAGGTAGGGAGGCGGAGGGGGTGGGATTGGCTCGCTTCGCTCGCCGAGCTCACTCCCTTCGGTCGCTCGGTTCGAACCCACGAGACTCTTTCGAGCCGCCCACACCTTCCTTCTTAGGCGGAGGGGGTGTCCGCCTCCCCGCCATTCCCACGCGATCCGTGCCGGTCCCGCAACGTGTCCTAAATCCCTCCCCCAAAGAACGTTACGGCCCGCCTGCCGTCCCTTGACGTCCCGCGATGTTTCGGGTATTCTTGAACGGAGTGTGGGACGTGACGTGGGACACCATATCCGACTCCGAGCGAAGAAATGACCGCGAAAACACCGAAATCAGCCAACGGCCTCACCGGCCTGTTCGTCCGAAACGTAGTCCACAGCGGCCGAACCGGCGCCGACAAGTACGGGGACCAGCACGGCCTGATCCTACGGGTGCTCCCCTCGGGGAGCAAGCAGTGGATTTGGCGCGGCACCGTCGGCGGAAAGCGGGTGGATCTGGGCTTGGGCGGATACCCCTACGTCACGCTCGCCGAAGCCCGCCAGAAGGCCTTCGAGCACCGCAGGACCGCCCGCGCCGGCGAAGATCCGAGGTTGGCCCGGCGCGCCTCGCCGAAGTTCGAGGAAGCGGCCGAGACGGTGATCGCCATCCACCGCCAGTCCTGGCGTCCCGGCGGGAAGAGCGAGGGCCAGTGGAGGGCGAGTCTTCGCGACTACGCGATGCCGAGGTTGGGCGCGAAGGGAGTGGACGAGATCACGACGGCGGACGTGATGGATGTCCTGCTGCCGATCTGGTCGAGCAAGCCGGAGACGGCCCGGAGGGTGCGGCAGCGGATCGGGGCGATCATGAAGTGGGCGGTGGCCCAGGGCTACCGCGAGAGCAACCCGGCCGGCGACGCCATCGGTTCGGCGCTCCCTCGGCACGGGACGGGGCGGCGGCATTTCCGGGCACTTCCCCACGGGGAGGTGGGTGCGGCGCTGGAGGCGATCCGCGCTTCGCGGGCGTGGCCGGCGACCAAGCTCGCCTTCGAGTTTCTGGTCCTGACGGCGGCGCGGTCGGGCGAGGTGCGCCACGCCATGTGGAAGGAAATGGACCTCGGGGCGGAGACGTGGACGGTCCCGGGCGACCGCATGAAGTCCGGGCGCACGCACAGGGTGCCGTTGACTTCGAGGGCCATCGACGTCCTCGGTGAAGCCCGCCGTCGTTCTGGCGGGGATGGACTCGTCTTCCCCTCGCCGACCAACCGGGTCCTCTCGGCAAGCACGCTCTCGAAGCTGCTGAGGGAGAACGGAGTTGCCGCGGTGCCCCATGGGTTCCGCACGTCGTTCAGGGTCTGGTGCGGCGACACGGGCGTGGCCAGGGAGGTGGCCGAGGCGGCCTTGGCCCATGTCGTACGTGACAAGGTGGAAGCGGCCTACGCCAGAGGCACGCTCTTCGCGCGGCGACGGGAGGTGATGGAGCGCTGGGCTCGCTATCTTTCCGAACCCGTTTGCACGGATGCCGAGTTCAACGGAGCCTGAGTGGGCCCGGTTGGTGCGCACGCCGGGGGGATCGCGATCCGTCTTCAAGTGATCCGGGGACCATGATTCGGGGCCTCGAATCAGGCTGGATGTCAATAGGCACGGAAAATGTCCCGGTTATCGGCATGGAAAATGTCCCGGTTCTGCGGCTGCCCCGCGGAGCGACCGGAGCGGGGCAGCGGGCCGGGAGCGCGGCCGTCATGACGCACCCTCTCCGGACGCCGGTGATTCGGCGTCTATTCGGCTGGCAAGCGGATGGATCGCCTTCGAGAGTTCGGCGTGGCGGCGCATGCGGTAGCTGTTGCCCCGGATGTTCACGATGTGGCAGCGGTGGAGCAGCCGGTCGAGCAGCGCGGCGGCCATGACCTCGTCGCCGAGGATGCGGCCCCACTCCTCGAAGCCCTTGTTGGACGTGAGCACGGTCGAGCCGTTGCCGTAGCGCCGGTTGACGAGTTGGAAGAACAGGACCGCCCCGCTCTGGGTCACCGGCAGGTAGCCGATCTCGTCGACGACGAGCAGCGCCGGGTGGGTGAGGATCTTCAGGCGGCGGTCGAGCCTGCCGGCGGCCTTGGCCTCCTCCAGCGAGGTGACGAGGTCGGTCAGGGTGCCGAAGTAGATCTTGCGTCCGCTCTCGGCGGCCGTGATCGCCAGGCTGATCGCCAAGTGCGTCTTGCCCACGCCGGGCGGTCCGAGGAACACCACGTTCTCCTGCCGCTCCAGGAAGCCGAGTTCGTGGAGCGCGTCGATCTGCTCGCGCTTGATCGAGGGCTGGAAGGCGAAGTCGAAGGCGGCCAGGGTCTTCACGTACGGCAGGCGGCTGGAGCGCATAGCGGCCTCCAGGCGGCGTCCGTTGCGGAGTTCGATCTGGGCGGCCAGGAGCCGCTCGATCGCCTCGGCCGCGGTCGTGCCTCCCCCGTCCACCCCGGAGAGCACGCCGTCCAGCGCCTCCAGCG
>NZ_CANPVT010000042.1 GCF_947581735.1 Candidatus Palauibacter soopunensis | reverse complement strand
CCGTGCGCGCCATCACCTCGGGCAGCCGCAGGAAGCGTGTCGGAGGGTTCGTTCTGTTGTTCCTCGGATTCTCGGCCATCGTCCTGCTCCTTCTCGCTGTGCTCTGTTTGCTGGTCGGTCGTCGGTGTCACGGCCTTCTCGGGGGATCGCGCCCACCGCCCGATGCCCCGTCGTGCTCCGCGATGAACGCGAGAATCCGGTCCGCCGTCCTGAGCGACGGCGAGCGGCCACGGCCGATCTGGCGCATGAGGTTCGGGTCGCCCAGCGCCTTCATGCCGAACGCCGTCGGGCTCACGCCCGAGTCCCCGAGAAACGCGCTCACCCGCGAAATGAACTGTCCTTCCAGCGTCTCCATGCCCGAACGCTGAACGAACGTCCGCAAGCACGTCAACCCCCTAGGAAATTACCTAAGTGCTTATGACGTATCATGTTGTGTCATAACGTGTCAGAGCCTCGGAAGAGCTCCGCCAGCGGCGCGGCGGGACGCCCCCTTGGCGAACCGAATGGTGATCGTCCAGAGGCGTGGAATCCGGCCCAGCGAGACCCGGTTCGACTGGTTTGCCGCCGTGGGTGGCGGCAATGCGGTTGCCCGCCGAACCGCGCTGCGGAGAGGCGGAATGGTTGTGCCGGCGGGTGGCGAGGGTGGCGAGTCGCTACCCGATGTAGTCGTTCCACCCCTGCATGACTTCGGCGCGTCGCGCCAGCAGGTCGGAGCGCTGGTAGGCCTGAACGACTTGGCTTTTCGGAACATGGGCGAGGCAAGCCTCCGCGACCTCCGCCGGTACGCCGGTCTCCGCCATCCACGACCGGGCACTCGACCGGAACCCGTGCAGCGTCGAGTCCACCCCTGCACGCCGAAGCACCCGGAGTGGAGCCTTCGACGGAAGCGGCCCGCCGGTCCGCGACGGGAACACCAGCGACGACTTGCCCGACAGCTTGCGAGCCCGTCCGAGCACGTCGAGCGCGCCCCTGCTGAGCGGGACGGCGAACTCGCGGCCCGCCTTCATCCTCGAAGCGGGGATCGTCCATACGCCCGCGTCCATGTCGATCTCGTCCCAGCGGGCACCACGCGCCTCTCCGGGCCGAACCGCCGTCAACACGATCAACTCGACGCACGGAACCGCCGAAGGGTGCGTGTCGGTCGTCCCGCGAACCGCACGAAGCGCGGCCCCGACCTCGGCGTGCGGGAGCGCGCGATGATGGCTCGTGGTGTTCCCGTTCACCTTGGGAAGCGCTTCGACGGCCCGGTCGACCGGGTTGTCCGGGCGGTAGTTCCGACCGATACACCAGCGAAAGACGGCGGCGATCCGGTGCCGGGCCTTCCGCGCGGCGGCGGGCTTCGAGTTCCAGATCGGCGACAAGCAGCGCAGCACGTCCGCGCTCTCGATCCGGTCCACCCGCTTGTCGAGGAGCGGGGCGGCATGGAGGCGGAAGGTGGACTCCCACTGCTCGGGAAGCGGGCTCCCCTCCTTCCACGCCTCGCGGTGAAGCTTGATCGTCCGCTCGGCGGCCTCGGCGAACGTCGGGACGCCGCGCCCGCGCGGGTCCTGGCCCAACAGGACGCCCCGGCTGTTGTCGAGCGCCTTCTGGCGGGCCTCGGCAAGCGTCACCTCGGGATACGGCCCGAGTCCGATCGAGGTGAGCCGCCCCTCGATCCTGACGCGCTGCCGCCATGTCTTGGTGATCCGGCCATCCAGTGTCCGGTGAACCCGGAGGCTCAGCCCGCGCCCGCCGCGTCCGTCGCCGTAGACTCCGGGCCGGTTGACCGTCCGCACGAACGCGGCGCTCAGCGTTCTCGGTCGCTTCGTCATGGTGCTTCCTTCCTTGTGGTGTATCACTCATTGCAGCACTACACCGGGAAGAATACACGGGATCGTGATGGACGGCAAGGGACGAACGGGCGCTGCGTATCCTACTGAACACGTTATCCAATAACGTGTTATGCCCTGCTAGGTAAACCCTCGTGGACTACTCGGGAAGATGCGTGGCGAGTTCCGGCGGAATCGATCCCGTCACCCCGGGGCCGGTGAGCACGAGGCGCCTGAGGTTCCGGAGATTCCCCAATTCGGGCGGAATGGGACCCGCCGGAGCCTCGACGTCCAGCGACAGCTCCTCGAGTGCGGTCAGATTGGCGAGTTCCGGAGGAATGGGACCAGAAAGGCCCGTCTGAACGAGGCGCACTTCGGTCAGGCGGGAGAGGTTGCCGAGTTCCGGGGGGATCGGTCCCGTCAGGGGGTTGCTGGCGAGGTCCAGGCGGCGCAGCCGCGAGAGGCCGCCCAGCTCGGGCGGGAGGGGCCCCCGGAGGCGGTTGCCCGCGAGGGCGAGACTCACGACGCGTCCGTCGGCGTCGGAGTCCACCCCGTGCCACTGATCGAGTGGCGCGTCGGTCAGCCAGTTGTCGTCTCGGTCCCAATCCGCGCCGGAGGTCGCGGCGTGGAACGCCTCGAGGATGGACCGGTCCGTGGCTGGCGCGCATTCGACGCCGGTTCCGTCATGCGATTCAATGGCCGCGAGCCACGCGCGGAAGGACGTCGCGCCCGGGACGCAAAGGTCCGTGTCCGCGTAGTGCAGCGTCCGGAGCGGGAGCTGCCGCAGCGACAGCGGCAGCGGCCCCGTGAGCGGATTGTCGCCGATCCGAAGGTCGGTCAGACCTGAGAGGTCGGCGAGGCGCGGCGGGAGACGGCCCGCGAGTCCGTTCCCGCTCAGGTCCAGGCCCTGCACCCGGCCGATCGAGTCCGGCGTGACGCCGTACCATTCCGAGAGCAGGATGCCGTCGAACCAGCCGTCCGAGCGGGTCCAGTCGTCGCCCCCCGTCCCCTCGTACAGCGACTCGAGGACGGCGATGTCCGGCTCGCTGCAGAACGACCCGTTCCGCCGGTCGATCCGCTCGAACCAGGCAACGAACTCGGAGGTGCCGGGCATGCAGAGGCCCGCGTTGCCCGCGATCCGGAAAAGGATCGGGGAAAGACGGAGGAAACTCCGCGGAATCGAACCGGTGAAGTTGTTGTAGTGCAGATACAGGACCCTGAGCCTGGGCGCGTACCCAAGCTCGGGCGGAACTAGATAGCATGTGTCCCGTGCAGTCCAGCAGAGTACATCATGTCATTCATAACACTTTATTAGACAAATACTTCCAATATTGCATTCGAGTCGCCTCGTCCCTTGCCGTCCGCTGACATCCCGTGTATTCTTCCTTGTAGAGTGATTTGGCATGTGATACACAACCACGGAAGGAACCCGCATGACCAAGCGACCCAGGACGCTCACCGCCGCCTTCGTTCGGACGGTCAACCGGCCCGGCGTCTACGGCGACGGACGAGGCGGGCGTGGGCTGAGCCTCCGGGTGTACCGGACGGCCAACGGGAGGATCACCAAGACATGGCGGCAGCGCGTCAGGATCGACGGGCGGCTCACCTCGATCGGACTCGGGCCGTACCCCGAGGTCACACTCGCCGATGCCCGGGAAAAGGCGCTGGACAACAGCCGGAGGGTTCTCCGGGGACAGGACCCGCGCGGGCGCGGCGTCCCGACGTTCGCCGAGGCCGCGCGGCGGACCATCGAACTTCACCGCGATTCGTGGAAGGCCGGGAGCCCGCTGCCCCAGCAGTGGGAGTCCACCTTCCGTCTTCACGCCGCCCCGCTCCTCGACAAGCGGGTGGACCGGATCACGAGCGCGGACGTGCTGGCGTGCCTTGGCCCGATCTGGAACTCGATGCCCACCGCCGCGCGGAAGGCCAAGCACCGGATCACCGCCGTGTTCCGGTGGAGCATCGGGCGCAACTACCGCAGGGACAACCCGGTGGACCGGGCCGTGGCGGCACTGCCGAAGCCGAACGGCGGCGCGGCGGGCCATCACCGCGCCCTGCCGCATGGCGAGATCGCGGCGGCGCTCCGGTCCATCCGTTGCGTGGGGGACGGGAGTCAGGCTGCGTTGTGCATTGAACTGATCGTCCTCACCGCCGTGCGTCCCGGCGAAGCCCGGGGCGCGCTCTGGGATGAGATCGACATGGACGCGGCGAGGTGGACGATTCCGCCTTCGAGAATGAAGGCGGGCCGCGAGTTTGCCGTTCCGCTCAGCACCGGCGCTTTGGACGTGCTGAGGAAGGCGCGCAAGCTGTCGGATAAGTCGCCCTTGGTGTTCCCGTCGCGGACCGGCAGGACGATTGCGCCAAAGACGGTGTCTCGGGTACTCCAGATCGCAGGGGTGGACTCGACGCTTCACGGCTTCCGTTCGAGCGCGCGGTCGTGGATGGCCGAGACGGGCGTCCCGGCCGAGGTCGCGGAGGCCTGCCTCGCCCACGTTCCCAAGAGCCGAGTCGTCCAAGCGTATCAGCGCTCCGACCTGCTGGAGCGCCGTGCCGAGGTCATGCAGGCGTGGAGTAGCTACGTCACGCGGGGATAGGCCGCCGACCTGCCGCCGCTTCTTCCACGCCCTCGGGGGCCGTTTCCGCACGTTTCGTCCACATTTCGGGAAATCTACAGGCCGCAGGAGCGCCTCAGATCGACGATCTCGGGTCCCCGAGGGGTACGGGTAGGGCCAAAAAGCGGCCCAAGCGCTCCAAATCGTCAGCGTTGACCTCGACGCTGTACGGATTCCGGTCGAGCACCCGGTCGTGGATGGCCGAGTCCGGCGTCCGACTTACTGACCACGCCTCGGTGAGTTGCAGGATCCAGACTGCGGCAGCAAGCCCAGTCGGACCGGGCCTCGTCGGACCGGTTTCCATGCCTCTGGACGATCACCATTCGGTTCGCCAAGGGGGCGTCCCGCCGCGCCGCTGGCGGAGCTCTTCCGAGGCTCTGACACGCTATGACACAACATGATACGTCATAAGCACTTAGCTAATTCGCCAGGGGTTGACGAGCTTGCGGACGTTCGTTCAGCGTTCGGGCATGGAGACGCTGGGAAGGACAGTTCATTTCGCGCGTCGGCGCGTTTCTCGGGCGCCCGGGCGTGAGCCCGACGGCGTTCGGCATGAACGCGGTGGGCGACCCGAACCTGATGCGCCGGATCGGCCGGGGCCGCTCGCCGTCGCTCAGGACGGCGGACCGGACTCTCGCGTTCATCGCCGAGCACGACGGGGCATCGGGAGGTGGACGCGATCCTCCGAGAAGGCCCTGACACCCGGAGACCGACGAGAACGCTGAGAACAACGAGGAGCAGGACGATGACCGACCCGAGAAATGAGAGAACGAACCCTCCGACCCGCTTCCTGCGGCTGCCCGAGGTGATGGCGCGCACGGGCCTGTCGCGGAGCACGATCTATGTCCGGTTGGCCGCGGGGTGCTTCCCCCGGCCGGTCGCCCTGGGCAGGCGCGCCGTGGGCTGGATCGAGGCCGAGATCGAGGAGTGGGTCGCCGAGCGGATCGCCGAGAGCCGGTTCGAGGGCGTCGAGACCCGTGAGCGCGGCGAGGCCGCGCACCGGATTCGCGAGACCGGTTGGCGGGCGGCTGAAGCCCGCCCGGTGCGGTGATGCGGCGCGCTTCGCGGCGGCCGGGGAACAGCTTGTCGGGCGCGTCTTTGGTCGGGCAGCCAGCACACGCCGTGTTGAACACGGCGGGCTGGCAAGGGGGCGTTCCGGCCCCCTTAGACCCCCGAACTGTCGCGCCGCAACGCGAGCAGCGGACGCGCGGGGGCGAGGCCCCCGAACCCCGTCGCCGGTGCGCTCATGGCTGAGGGGCATCGCACCGTGATGGTCGCCGCGCGCGTCACGCCCGCCGAGCACGCCGCCTGGCGGGAGAAGGCGGCCGCGGCGGGCGTGTCCCCCTCCGCGCTGCTTCGCGAGGCGATGGCGCGGACGCATACGTGGACCGCGGCGGCGCGGTCCGTCGAGCGCGAGCGCACGCGCCAGATCGCGCGCATCGGGAACAACCTGAACCAGCTTGTCCGCTGGGTGAACACCCACAGGACGGCCGCCGAGGCCGTCTCGGTGATCGCCCATCTCGTGTCCTTCGAGCGCTCGCTGCTCCGTGTCGCCCGCATCGGCGGGGAGGCCGACGATGCTCGTTAGGTTCCTGTCCCACGGGAAGGGCTCGGCCAAGGCGGCGGCCAAGTACCTCGTCGGCGAGTTGGACGCCGAGGGACGCGAGCGCGAGGGCGTCGAAGTGTGGCGCGGCAACCCGGACATGGTGGCCGCCGTCGCCGACTCGCTCGACTTCGAGCGCAAGTACACGTCGGCCGTGATCGCGTGGGCGCCGGAGGACCGGCCCACCGGCGAACAGATCGAAGCCGTCCTCGACGAGTTCGAGAAGACGGCGTGGGCGGGACTGGAGCCGGACCGCTACTCGTGGACGGCGGTTCTGCACCGCGAGCGCGGAGGCGGCGTCCACGTCCACATTCTGGCCGCGCAGTGCGACCTACAGACGGGCCGCAGCTTGAACATCGCGCCCCCCGGCTGGGAGAAGACCTTCGCCCCGCTTCGCGACGCCTTCAACCACGAGCACGGCTGGAGCCGACCGGACGATCCGAGGCGGGCGAGGGCGCAGCGGCCGGGCCACGTGGCCTACATCGAGGCGTCGAAGCTGCGGGCCGGGCTCGAACACGAGGCGGACCCGCGCACGCTGATCCGCGACTACCTCGTGCAGCGCGTCGAGCACGGCGCGGTCAAGGACCGAGCCGACGTGGTCTCCGCGCTGGAGGACGTTGGCCTCGACGTGACCCGCCAAGGCAAGGACTACATCACCGCCCGCGATCCCGACAGCGGGAAGCGGTGGCGGCTGAGAGGAGAACTGTATGAACGAGACTTCGAGCCCGGGCGACTTGACGTCCCGGCTGAGGAACAGGCTGGAGACCGACCGGAGGCGCATCGAGGACGAAGCCGCGCGCGAGCTCGCGCGGCTCGGCGAGAACTTGAACGCAATCGCAAGCGGCGCGCTGCGTTCCATCGAGGCCGATACGGTCGAGGCGACCGGGCGGATGCGCGAGTTGTTGATGAAGGCCTGGCTCCGGCCGCTGGTGGTCGGCATGAGCCTCTTCCTCGGTATCTGCTTCGGAAGCTTGGGGACGATGCACTGGCTGTCGAGGAGCATCCACGACCGGATCGAGACCTTGGACGAGCTGGACACGCGGACCGGGTGGGCGCGCGCGATGCTGGCCGAGATCGAGGAGACGACCTGGGGCGTCGAGTTGCTGGAGAGCAGCGGGGACCGGTACGTGTCGCTGCCCGCCGGGACGACGGTCCGTCCGGCCTTCACCATGGAAGGGCGGCCCTACTTGAAGCTGTCGAGGGAGTGAGGAAGGAGCTTCGTGACCGATTTGGAGCGGCGGCTGACGGCCGCATTGGAAAGGTTGTCCGAGCAGTACGAAACGGAACAGCGGCGGCACTCCGGACGGATCGGAGTGTTACGAGAACAGGTCGAAGCCTTGCAGCGGCAAGTCGAGCGGCTGAGCGCGCGGGTGA
>NZ_CANPVT010000041.1 GCF_947581735.1 Candidatus Palauibacter soopunensis | reverse complement strand
ATGAGCGGAGCGAGCGCGTCCCGCGCTCGACCTCCTCCAGCCGGAGCGCTTCGCGAAGCTCGAACTCGGCCCGGCCCATGCCGCCCCCGGCGCCACCCGAACTTGCCGTCGTGTCCTGTCCGGCCGGTTCCTGCCCGGCGGCACCGGACTGCCGCCCCTCCCGGTCCGCATCCGCCGCCGCCCGCTGGCTCTGGCGGTCGGTTTCGTCGCTAAAGCGCCCGTCGAGCGACCGGCCCGTGCGGTCGTCCACGGGCCGGGCCGGCGCGGGGGCGACGCCCTCGGCCGTCTCATCGGCACCGGAAAACGACGAGGAGAGCAGCAGCCCGGCCACGAGCACGGTGATCAAAGCGATCCCGACCTTCGTAACGACACCGCCCGGCAGCGCGCCTTTGGGCTCCTTAATCCACTGCTTCCAGCGGCTCATCGCACGTCCCTCGGCTCGAACCGCCACCCGGCCCGCGCACCGCCGATCTGGAGCCACCCGTCGCCCAAGACACGGCGGGCGACGTAGAGGCCGTCCTCGGTGAGATCGAACGCGACCAGGCTCGGTTCGCCGTCCCGGAGTTCGTAGAGCGCGGGCGACTCCTGTGCGCGCGAACGGAGATAGGTGAACTCCCCGTCGTGCCACATCGCCTCGACACGGAACGGCCGCTCGGACGCCTTTCGGTCCAGCAGGTACTCGAACCGCAGCCGCTCGGGGTAGGCGGCACGGAACGCCTCGATCTCCGCTTCGGCCCAGCCGCGTGCCTCGGCGATCCCGGCCTCGGCCTCCTCGCGGGCCAGCCCCGCGGCCTCGACAGCTTGGGCCGCCATCTCGCGGTAGGCGGCGACCTCGCTCCGGGCGACGAACCCGGGAGCGCCAAACGCGGCCTCCGCATCCGCGCCTGCCTCGACGCGGACCACGAGGTGGGGCGGCTTCTCCCCGCTTTCCGAGACAAGGAACGAGTAGATGCGCCCCGACTCGCAGACGAGCGCCACGTTGGTCGCCGCGTTCTCGGCCAACGGCTTCAGGTACGCGACGTTCGCCGCGCCGGTCAGGTGCCAGTACTCGGAGTCTCCGGCCACGAAGTCGAGGATGCGCTCCCCGGCCGGAAGCACGATGACCGTTGTATGACGCACGCGTGCGCGGAGCCGGGGGATCCGCTCTTCGCCGTCCTCCGGCAACGGAACCCGGAGCAGGGTGGCGTCCGCGCTCGCTTGCTGCGCGGCGGCATCGCAGGGAAGCACCGTCAGAAGCAGCGTCAGCAGGACTACGACGATCCCCAGCAGGATCGCGGCGGTTGGAGTTGCCTTCATGGTGTTCACGTCCTCTCGGTTGGTGGGGTGGGATGGGTTCGGCCCGCGAGCGCTTCGAGCGCCCGGACCAGCCCGTGCCTCGCCACGGCTTCGGCGCGCTTCTCGGCGTCGAGCGGCGAGGAGGTGTAGAGCCAGTAGCTCTCCGGATCGACTTCGAGGCGGAGCACCGCCGCCTCGTCCGGGCGGCGGAGATACAGTTCGCGCTTGGGCGTCAGCGCCCGGATCCGGGCGACCTCCGACTCGTTCAGCCGGAACAGCGCCCCGGCCTCGTCGGGCAGTTCGGCGTTGGCGAGGAACAGCTTGGTGGGGATCGATTCGAGGAGCGCCGAAGCGCCCGGCGTCCCCGTCACGTCCACGGCGGACTGCGTCGCGAGCACGAGCGCGGCGTTCTTCTTCCGCCACGTCTTGGCCGCCTCGGCCAGGTAGTTCAGCACGGCGGGGTCCTGCATGTACCGCCACGCCTCGTCCACGACCATCAGCTTGAGCCGCGCCGTCTCGGCCGGGTCCTCGATCTCCAGGCGCATGCGCTCCAGCAGATAGGAGAGCGCCGCCTCGCACAGGTCCGCGTGTTCCGCCGCGCCCGCCAGGTCGATCACCTGCCAGTCCCGGAACTCGATGTCCGCCGCGCCCGACGGGGGGTTGTCGAAGAACGCGCCCCACGCGCCGCCCTCCGTCCAGCGGCTGAGCGCGGGCCACATCGCCGACGGCAGCGAACCGGCCAGCACGCTCAGAGTCCGGCGCTCGGTGCCGAGCGCGTACAGGTCCTCGATCCGGGCGCGGATCTCGCTCGTGTCCGCGCCGTCGGCTTCGTACCCTCCCAGCTTCAGGAGCCGGAGCACCCAGCCGGTCAGGAACTGGAACGTCCTCGTGGTCGGGGGAAGCGCGAACGGCTGGAGGCGGAGGGTGGGCTCCGCCTCGCCCGGCGCGAGCTCCAGATACCGGCCCCCGAGGAACCGGGTCAGCCAGCGGTAGGAGCCGCCCAGGTCCAGGATCAGGATGCGCGGATCGTACTTGAGCGCCTCGACCAGCAGGAAGTTGAGCGTAAAGCTCTTGCCCGAGCCCGTCGCGCCCAGGATCAGCGTGTGGCCCACGTCGCCCGCGAACAGGTCGTAGCGGTACGCCGTGCGCCACGGGGTCTCGAACACCGCCAGCGGCTCGCGGTCCAGATGGCGGCTCCTACGGTTCCCCTTGGGCGGCCCGAACACGGGCGCGAGGCACGCGGCGACGCCCGCCGACACGAACACCTTCCGCACCTGCCGCTTGCGCGGCTGCGCCGGGAGCCGGGCGAACCACGCGGGCATCTGGCCGTAGCCCTCCCGGATGACCTTCGCGTCGTGCGCTGCGAACAGCCGCCGCACATCGCCGTCCAGCCGTTCGATCCCTTCGAGTTCGCCGTGGAGCGCGACGGTGAGCGACGCCTCGCCGTAGGCCACGCCGTCGGCTTCGAGTTCGACGAGCGCCGCTCCCAGACGGTCGGACTCGGCGGCCGCCGCGGAATCGACCATCGCCGCCGCCGTGCCCTGGGCGTCCTGGGCGTGCGCCATCATCGAGTAGCGGCGCGAGAAGTAGTGGCGCTGCGCGCCTCGGATCCGGCGCCGCGCCGCTTCCACCGACCACGGCCGCCATTCGAGCGAGACGGTCGTCACCGCGTCGAGGCAGTAGAGGTCCCGGAGCAGGTTCGCGTGCGCCTGCCCGGGCGGCGACAAGAGTGAGTAGAGGATCACCGGCTCGCCGTCGAGCCGAAGGTGCGACCGCTCGGCTTCGAGTTCCGAGACCGCGAGCCGCCAGTTCATGCCGCTGCCCGTCGAGCCGTCCCAGAACGTGCCGGGGCGGTTGACGAGTTCGGACAGAAGCCGGGAAGCCTCGACGGCTCCCAGCATCTCGACGGGCGTG
>NZ_CANPVT010000040.1 GCF_947581735.1 Candidatus Palauibacter soopunensis | reverse complement strand
GTCGGCGGCGGCAGCGGCGCCGGGGGCGGCGGCGTTGGCGGCCGGGGGAGCGGCACTGGCAGCGCCCGGGGCGGCGGGGCCCGGGCGGGCCGGGCTCGAAGCGGCGGGATTGGCCGAGGAGCGGCAGGCGAACGAGCCGACGGCCAGGAGCATGGACAGCGCGAGAGCCGTGACGGTCCGCCGCGGGACGACCGTCCGCCCCGGCACAACCGCCCGCCCCCACCCGCCCCGCTTTCGGGGGCCGCTCCACGTCTCTAGTCTCCGCACCATGTCGACCTCCGCCCGCCCCGCGTCTCGCGCTCGCTGCCCCGAACCTACGAAGGGCGAGATGAATCCGCTCGCCGGTTTCCTCTCCCTTCTCTTCCTCCTCCCGACGGCCGCGTGCGGGGGGCCGGAAGCGGGAGCGGGGGCGGGCGCGGCGGAGGCGGGATCCGCCATGGCGGAGGCGCCGGTATCGGCGGTCCGGCCCGGGATCGATGTGCTGCTGGCCGACTCCTCCCATCTCATCGACGGGCGGCGCGTGGGGCTGATCACGAACCGGAGCGGCGTGGGGCGCGACGGCACGAGTTCCATCGACCTCCTGCACGGCTACGCGGGCGCGGAACTCGCGGCCCTCTTCGCGCCCGAGCACGGGATCCGGGGCACGGAAGCGGAGGGCTCCGCGATCGACGACGCGACGGACGAAGGGACGGGGCTGCCGGTCTACTCGCTCTACGGCGAGACGCGGTCGCCCACCCCGGAGATGCTCGCTTCGATCGACGTGCTCGCGTTCGACATCCAGGACATCGGCGCGCGCTACTACACCTACGTGTCGACGATGGCGCTCGCGATGGAGGCGGCCGGGGGCGCGGGCATCCCGATGATCGTCCTCGATCGCCCGAATCCCATCGGAGGCCTCACGCAGGGTCCCGTGCTGGACCCCGCCTTCGCGACCTTCGTCGGCCTGTACCCGGTGCCGACGCGGCACGGGCTCACGGCGGGCGAACTCGCCCGCCTGTATCGGGGGGCGTTCGGCGTGGAGGTGGAGTTGCACGTGGTCCCGGCGGCGGGCTGGTCCGCGGACCGCTGGTTCGATGAGACGAGCCTTCCGTGGATCGCGCCGTCGCTCAACATGCCTTCGCTGGAGAGCGCCACGCACTATCCCGGCACCTGTCTGTTCGAGGGGACGAACCTCTCCGTCGGCCGCGGGACGCCGACCGCGTTCCAGGTGCTCGGCGCGCCGTGGCTGGACGGCGAGGCCTGGGTGGCGGAGATCGGGGCCGTGGCCCCATCGCTGCCGGGGGTCGAGGTCCGGGCGATCACCTTCACGCCCGAGTCGCCGAGCGACGGAAGGTTCGGGGGGGAGGAGATCTCGGGGATCCGCCTCACGGTGACGGACCGGTCGGCCTACGATCCGGTGCGGACCGCGGTGGCGGCGCTGCTCGCCGCGCGCCGGCTCTCGGGCGACGCGTGGGAGTGGAGGGTGCGCCACTTCGACCGTCTCGCGGGCTCGGACCGCCTCCGGCTCGCGATCGACCGCGGCGCCCCGCTCGATGAAATCACTTCGGAATGGGCGGCCGACGTCGCCGCCTTCGAGGCGCTCCGCCGCCCGTACCTGCTCTACGCCCGCTGACCGGCGGGCCGGCGGGCAGCCGGTGGCCGTCCAGTCGGAGCCACGGACGTTCCCGCGGGAACGCGCGCCGACGGCACCCGCCGGGGGGGGACCCCTACCGGGGGACGATGATCCGGGCGGCCAGCGGCGAGACCTTCGCCTCCATGGGCGTTTCGCCCCGCGGGTCGCCGTCGATCTCGATGGCGACGGGCGGGTCGGCCTCGATCCGGACGCTGCGGGCCTGGAAGTAGATGATCTTGTCGTCCCCCGAGAACCGGTTTCGCGTGACGCGCCAGATGATGCGGGCGACCTCCGGGAGGTTGCTGGGGGCGTAGATGCACACGTCGATGAGGCCGTCCTGGAACGAGGCCCCGGGCGCCATCCGGAACTCCACGGGAAGGGGGCCGGCCCCGAGCTGGCCCGCGTTCGCGACGAGCACCATCGACGCCTTCACCTTCACTTCCTGGTCGTCGGCGGTGATCCGGAAGTCGGCGCCGGGGCGGTTGATGACGTTCTTGAGTCCGCTGTAGATGTAGGCCCCGAAGCCGAGGCGGCTCTTGAGTTCGGCGGTGGCGTCGGCCATGACCTGCGCGTCGAGGCCCGCGCCGGCCATGAGCGCGAACGTCTCTCCGTTCGCCTCCGCGAGGTCGATACTGGTCACCTTCCCTTCGACCGCGACCCGCACGCTGTCCTCCAGCGAGGTGGGGATGTCGAAGTTGAGGGCGAGCTGGTTGGCGGTGCCGAAGGGGACGATCGCCACGGGCACGGATGTTCCGGCGACGCCGCGCAGGGCCACGCTCACGGTGCCGTCGCCCCCGGCCGCGACGATGGCCCGGTATACGCGCTCCGCGGCCTGGCGGGCGACCTCCAGACCTTCCTCGGAATCCGCGGCCTCGATGATGTCGAAGGGGACGCCCCGCGCGGCGAACGCGCCCCCCAGCCGACGGCGCAACTTCTCGGGCTCCCCGGTGCCGCCCCCCGCGCCGGGGTTGAGGAGCACGAGGAATCGCTCCGAATCGGGATACAGGTGCGCGCCGGACATGTTACTGGGGATCCTCGTCGGGGTCCTCTTCGGAGTCGGAGCCCTCGCCGAACTCCCACTCGCGGAAGAGGAAGAGGCTGTAGGTGCGGTCGTTGGCGACGTTCGTGCCCACGCTGAGGCCGAACAGCCGCTCGTCGAACCGGCTCGCGGTGCCGGCTTCGACGGACCAGCCGGGGAGGAACGCCCACTCGAGGGCGGCCCTCGGAGGTCCGCCGCCCAGCGGCTGCCAGTAGGAGAGGAAGAGCGCGTTGTTCGCATACCACCCGACTTCCAGCGCCGTGCGCTCGAACAGGCTCCGGTTCGCCGCGCCGCCTCCGGCGCCGCGCCCGGCGGCGATCGACGTCAGGTTGAGGTACTCGATGCCGGTCCCGCCGAGCGCGGACGTGAGCCCGGAACTCAGCGGACCGAAGACGAGTTGCTGCCCGATCCTCTGGCCCAGCTGCGGGTCGGCGGAGCGGTAGCATGGCGTGCCGACGGCGAGCAGGCAGTACTGGTCGGTGTCGCTCATGGGCGGGTTGCTCGTTAGGAGGACCTGCGGCTCGATGGCGGTACCGGTGATCCGGGCCTCGACGAACACGGGGCCGTCGACGGTGCGGTCCCGGTATTCGGCGGTGATGTCGATGATCGGATTGAAGCCGTTGCCCCCTGCGAACTGCATGCTCCCCGCGGTGATCCGGAGGGGCCGGACATAGGGCGGCACCTGGTCGAAGAGGTACGTGCCCCGCGGCATCTCGGCGCTTCCGCTGATGTCGAGCACGTCGAAGCGGCGGTCCATGTGGACGGAAATCCCCTCCCCCGTGACCTCCGCATCGAGCCGCGCCGACCGCAGCGAGAGGCCGGAGCCGAGATCCACGTTCGCGTTGAGGACGATGTTGTCGAGGAACGGGTTCCGGAACTGCGCCAGCACGTCTTCCGCGGAGGCGCCGAGAAAGTCGAAGGCTTCCACGTCGCCGGGATTGAAGACCTCGAGTCCGCGAAGGAACTCGTCCTGCTCCAGGTATCCGTCGGAGAGGACGACGTCGCCGCTCACCCAGGGTCTCGCGTAGGCGCTGTCGAGCCGCGCCCGGCCGCTCACGGCGAACGCCATGTCGTTGCGCACGATGCCGTGGAACTCGTTCGCGTCGAAGTCCAGGGCGAAGACGGGGTTGGTGATCCGGGCGATGTCCACGGTGCCGCGCGTCCTCAGCGAACCGCCGAGGTCCGACCCCACGTAGGCCGAATCGACGAAGGCGAGCGAGGAGCCCCGGAAGGAGACGCGGGCGCCGGTATCGGTGAGCCAGACGCCGAGGTCGGGAACCCAGCCCCGCCCGTCCACGATGCGCAGGGCGCCATCGTAGCGGAGCGCGCCGGGGGCACCGCGAATCGAGAGGTCGGTCTCGGCGATGCCGGTCACCTCCTCGAAGGTCGGCAGCACGAGTTCGACGAGCGCCAGCGGGAGGCGGTCGCCGGTCAGGTCGAGGTCGAACGGATCGTCGAGGAGGCGGCGCTCCACCGGGAGGATCGCGAGGTCCGTCGCCACGGCGCCGCCGAGCCGTCCCAGGAGGGCGCCGCCGTCGACGAGGTCGATCTCCCCCGCGAGTTCGCGGGCGGCGTAGCCGACCCGCGCGCTCAGCGCGTCGTAGGCCTGGTGCTGGAGGGACGGATCGAGGACCTCGAATTCCGCCATCACGAGGGGTTCGGCCAGCGTGCCCGTCGCGCTTACCCGTCCTCCGAGCGTGCCTCCGAGGATCGGTTGCTCCGAGAGCAGGTAGCTGAACTGGTCCACGCGCACGCCGAAGATCTCCACGTCGAGCGATCCCTCGCCGGCGGCGGGGATGAGGCCGTCGGCTTCGAGCCGGCCGAGTTGACCGTTCAGATAGAGGCCTTCGACGAGCAACGCCGAGTCGGAGTAGACGAGCCGGGCGGGCGTCACGAGCGTGGACTCGAGTTTGCCGAGACGGAGGCGGAGGTCCGTCAGGCCCGCGCTCCAGACGTCGCCGCCGACCACGACGCCGCGACCCGAGACCTCGAGGCTGGAGTCGCGCTGCGCGTAGAATTCGGCGTCCAGCGCGTCGGCGCCGGGCTCGCCGGCGCCCGAGCGGGCC
This sequence comes from Candidatus Palauibacter soopunensis, assembly GCF_947581735.1. Classification (NCBI taxonomy): domain Bacteria; kingdom Pseudomonadati; phylum Gemmatimonadota; class Gemmatimonadia; order Candidatus Palauibacterales; family Candidatus Palauibacteraceae; genus Candidatus Palauibacter; species Candidatus Palauibacter soopunensis. Next base: position 112,747 of record NZ_CANPVT010000040.1, on the reverse strand, counting down.
AGCAGCAGCGTGAGCGAATCCACGCGGCGTCCATCCAACTCGACGTTCGTCGCGGTGAACCGGGACCGCAGGTCGCCGATGCGCGGCGGGTCGAACAGTTCGACGCGGGCCGAGAAGTCTCCGGCTCGGTAGCTCCGGAAGCGCGCGTCCGAGCCCTCGATGCTGGCGTCGAGCGTGAAGTCTCCCCAGCGGCCCGTGGCGGTCCCCCGCGCCTCCAGCCGGCCGTCCAGCCCCTCCGTCGGCCGCCGCGTGCGCCGGCCGCGGCCCAGCAACTCCTCGACGCTCTCGAACAGCGCTTCGCCGGCCTCGGCCTCCGCGCCGCCCGGAATCTCATCCACGAACCAGCGGTCCCAGTCGGAGAGATCGGAGGCTTCGGCCTCGAAGGCGATCTGCCCGCTCCGGCCCTCCGCGAGCCCGAAGTCGCCCAGCACCGAGAGCGTACCGACGTCGGAGGCGAGGAACGCGCTGTCGATCGTCGCCACGCCGTCGGCCACGCGCAGCCGCACGCGGCTGTCGAAGATCTCGGCCTGGTCCACCCGCGAGGCGAGGACTTCGAGGTCGAACGCCGCCTCGAGCGTCGCGGGGTCGATTCCCTCTCCCTGCACGCGCCCCCGGACGGCGAGCCGCGACGCCGGAGCGCCCTCGACCCACTGGTCCAGCGAGAGGTCCGTGCCCTCGATCTCCGTGTCGTAGCGCAGTTCCTCGGAGGCGAGGTCGAAGTCTCCGTTCAGGACGAGCCGGCCGCGTTCCGATTCGAGTTCCGCCTCGAGGGCCAGCGCTTCGAGACTCCCGCGCGCCCGAATGGGACCGGTCACCGCGCCGGCCAGTTCGATTCCGGGGGCCCACGGGCGCAGCAGCGTGAGCGCCAGCGGGTTCGCGTCGATCGCCGCATCGACCTGCGACCGGGCGAGGTTCAGGAACCCGGAACCCGAGAAGCGCGAGCGATCGCCGGCCGGCGTCAGATGCTCGACGGCGCCCTCGAACGCGACGCCGCTGTCCTGCTCGCGGTCGAGGGTGAGCGAACCGAAGAAGCGCCCGTCGATCCCCAGGTCCATGTCGATGAGACGGGTCCAGCGGGACTCGAAGGCGTCGACGTCCACGCCGAGGCGGCGGAGGCTCAGGAACTCCTCGCCGATGCCGACGCCGCCGCGGGCCCGCAGGCTGGATGGCGGCGTGTCCGGATCGGGGTCGTGCAGGGTGAGATCGGCGACGACCGTCAGGTCATCGACATAGCCCGAGCCGCGCAGCGTGCCGCGGATCTCCCCCGGCAACGTCTCCGGGGCCGCGGGCAGGGTGTCGCGTCCGAGGAGGGGGCCCAGGTGCGCGAGATCGAAGGGGGCCAGGGTGACGCCGATGCGGCGGAACCTGGGACGCCGCTCGACGGTGAGGGCGAACCCTCCGGTCATGCGGGTGTCGCCCGTCCGGAAGTCTCCGTTCGTGACGTCCACGACCGTATTGCCGCCGCGGCCGCTGAGGCCGATGGACATGGGGCCGCCGCCGGTCTCGGGCAGGTCGATGGGCAGCCAGCGGAGGTCCCGGACGTCGAGCCGGTCGGCTTCGAGCGCGAACTCGAAGTCGACGCCGTTCGAAGCCATCCACCCTTCCCCGCGGATCGTCGACTGGTCCGTCTCGAATCTCTCGATGTCGATGAGGGCCGTGTCCCCGATCGTCAGGTGCATCCGCAGGCCCGAGAGTTCCAGCGGCTGGTTCACGGCGAGCAGCGTGGCGGTCGCCTCCTCGACTTCGATCATGAACGGAGCTTCGGGATCCGTCACCCGCGCGACCGGGAACCGGCCGCTGAGGTTCGTGATTTCGAACACGCGCTCGAATTCGCCGTCCGCGGTCTCCTGCAGGGCCCACGGCGACTCCCCCGCCCGCGCCTCGCGCAACGCCTCCGCCCTTGCGGTTCCGGTCATCGTCTCCGTCCACGGCGCACGGATCTCGATGCGGCCGGAGGCGACCGTCGCGTCATGCAGGAGGATGCCGAGCGCGGCGTTCGACGCTCCGGACACCTGCGGTCCCTGGAGGAGCGAGGCCGTTACGGACGGCGCCGGCGGCTCCGGCCGCGGGGGCGGTTCGAAGACGCGGTCGTAGTTCCAGCGGCCGTCCGGATACTGCCGGAGGCGGAGGTCCAGACCGCGCGCGTGGAGTCGGCCCACGTCGAGTCGCTGCCGCAGGAGGGCCACGGGGTCGTGTTCGATCGTGACGGTGTCGAGCGCCAGAAACAGTTCCCCGTCCGCGTCGACGATCTCGAAGCGGGAGACGGTGAGGTCGTTGAGGAGATTGCCGGAGATGGCGTGGCCGATGCGCACCTCCCCGTTCACGCTGCGCGCAATGGCGCTCTCGAGCAGCGACAGCGCGGCGTCCCGGCCCCCGGCGGTCTGCGTGACCACGATGAAGACCGCGATCACCAGCACGCTCGCGACGACGGCCACCGGCAGGGCGATCCGGCGCCGGCGCCGAGGCGGCGCGGACCCGTCCGACCCGGGCGCGCTCAGAACGCTTCTCCGATGGACACGTGGATCTGCACGCGGCGCCAGAGTTCGAGCAGGGGGTGCGGATCGTCGAACCGGAAGGGGTCGAACAACACGGGCTGCGGCATCTGGACCAAGGTTCCGTCCTCCATCGATACAATTGCCGGTAACTCGGTCGCGAATGTCGTATTGTACCCTATATCGAGCCGGATGGAACCGATCGGGCTCGCGTACCGGAGTCCCATGCCGGGCGTCCACTGGATCTCGCGAAGCTCCGTGATGCGCTGCGAGACGCTTCCCGCGTCCCCGAAGAAGACGAGACTCCAGCGCTCGCTGAGGTACCGGCGCAGCTCGAAACTCAGTTCCAGCTGGGCGTCGCCGCCGCGGGGCCGCTCGTCGAAGGCGCCGGGGTTCTGCGTCGCGAGCCGTTGCACGCACGCCTCGAAATCTCCCGCCGGGCAGTCCTCCACCTGATCGGCCACGAGCACGCGGGGGCCGAGGAGGTTCTGGCCGACGCCGCGGACGCTCTGCGAGCCGCCGACGAAGAAGCGTCGGGATGGATGGATGAGGCGGTCGGTGCGGGGGGCGCCGGGAGTGAAGATGCGGGTGCCCGGGAAGCGGACCGCCCCGGCGCGCGCGCGCGCGGCGAACACGAGACCGGGCTCGAGTTCCCGGAAGAGCGCGGCTTCCGCCACGATGCGCGCGTACCGGTAGTGCGATCCCGTCGTCTCGTGGGCGACCTCCCCCTCTGCCGTCAGGTAGTGGCCGCGGGTGGGGCGGAGCGCGTCGTCCGTCTCGTTGTAGAGCCAGGCGAGGGTGAGGGGCGCCAACCAGCGCGATCTCGTCACGGTGACGATGTCCTCGGGCTCGCAGAAACCGAAGTTGACGCAGAAGAAGATGTCCGCGGACTGCTCGCCGAAACCGGTGTAGCCCGGCGAGTACGAGAGGGTGGCGGAGGCCCTGCGCCCGAGTCGGCGCGTCAGGCCGATTTCGGCCCCGAAGCCCTCCTGGATGAAGACATCGGGAATCGTCTCCCGCTCGAGGAAGACCCGGGCGCTGAAGGTGTTCTCGGCCGAAAAGGCGACGGGGAGGAGCAGTTCCGCCTGGAGCAGGTAGTTCAGCGTCCGGAAGTCGGGGTCGGTGCCTACCTGGGAGCAGGGGAAGGACCCGTCCAGCTGGTCCGCGAAGATGTTCCCGAGCTGGCCGGTGATCTGCAGCCGCCGGGCCCCGCCGAAGAAGTTGCGGTGCGTCAACCGCGTCTCGGTCCGGAGACACTGGTCGGTACTCCATCCGACGCCGAGTCGGGCCGCCTGCGGCGAGGCCGGCGTGACCTGGACGACGAGATCCAGGGTCGAATCGGCGGTGGCGGCCTCGGGGCCGGACGATTCCCGGAGGATCGAGGCGAAGCGGACGGCCTCGAGGCCGAAGAGGTTCCGCTGCCCCTCCTGCTCGGCCTCCTGGTTGTAGTAGTCGCCCGCGCGCAGGGGGAGGAGGTCGCGGATCACGTCCTCGCCGATCGCCTCGCCGCCCTCGATCCGGATCTCTCCCAGGCGATAGCGGGCGCCGGGACGGACATCGAGCGCCACCTGCGCGGTCCCGTCCCGGCTGCGCTGGTAGTCTTCGAGCGCCATGGCGTAGACGTAGCCCTGCCGGCGCAGCGACCCTATGAGGCTGTCCACGCCGGCCTGGAGCCGGTTGCGATCGAAGGGGTCGCCGACGCCGATGTCGACGAGGGCCGAGGCCTCCTCCGCGCCGAGGGCCCCGGGCAGCCCCTCGATGGAGAACTCGTCGATGAGGGTCGCCGGACCTTCATCGATGACGAACGATACGCTGGCGTCGACGCCGTCAGTGCGAACGACGTGCTCGACCTCCGCCTCGAAGTGGCCGCGGAAGTTGTAGTACAGGCGGAGCCGGTCGGCGTCGACCCTGACGTCGAGCGTGTCGAGATAGGCCCGGCGGTGCGCGAACCCCCAGTTCGTCACCAGGCAGAAAGGCGACAGCAGGAGGCTCGTGCATTCGGTGCTGCGCGTGCGGATCACCGCGCGCAACTCACCGTCCGAGATCGTCTCGTTGCCGCGGAAGCGCAGGGACGTCACTTCGGCGCGGCGCGGTCCCGCCTCTCCGGCCGCCTGCCCGCTGAGTGGAGCCGGCCCAAGAGGCGAAGACGGCCCGGCGAACGAAGGCGGCCCGGCGAGGTTGACGGCCAGCGCCAGCCCGGCCAGAGCCGCGCGTTTCACACCGCCGCCTCTGCGGCCCTGCGGCGCAACCTGAGGGCGAGCGCGATGCCCCCCGCGACCAGCAGGACCGAGATCACCTGGGCGAGCGTGAAGCCTCCGAAGAAGCGGTCGTCCTTGGCGCGGAAGACCTCGATGATGAAGCGCTCGGCTCCGGCCATCGCGAGCCACAGGCCGAACAGCCACCCCTGGACGTGCGGGTGCCGCCGCAGCCGCCACAGGAGGAAGAAGATGATGAACGAGAGTCCCGTCTCGTAGAGCTGCGTGGGGTGGACGGAGAGGACCTCCGTGTCCGGGATCGCGGGGTCCACCTCCGCCCCGAAACCCCTCAGGTTGCCGGCGGTCGTGGGCGGAAGGCCGTTGGGGAAGGCGATGCCGACCCACGACTCTGTCGGGCCTCCGTAGTCGTCGCCGACGAGGAAACAGCCGATGCGGCCGATCCCGTAGGCGAGCGGGAGCGCGGGCGCGATCGCGTCCACCCCGAGCCCGGGGGTGACGGGACGCCGGTACAGCACCCACATGACCCCGATGAACCCGCCGATGAACCCGCCGTACCAGACGAGCCCGCTGCGCGAGAAGATCATCCCCAGCGGATCGAGCACCGTTCGGTCCCAGTAGAGGAGCACATAGTAGATCTTCGCGCCGACGATGCCGCCGATCAGCGCCGCCATGAGCATGTCCGCCGCGAGGTCGCGCCCGGCGCCGAGACGCGCCGTTTCCGCGCGCAGGACCAGGTACCCGCACAGAAAGGCGAGCGCCATCATGACGCCGAAGGTGGTGATCGTGAACTCGCCGAGAACCGGCAGCGTCAGTGTGAAGAGTTCGGGATACACGTCTCGCACGCTCCTCGTTGGCTGCTGTGCTGCTCGTTGGCGGTCCCGGCTTCAGCGCCGGCCGTTACACGAGACCGGGGAAGGCGAGCGCCGCTTCGGCGTTGAGCGACCACGGGCTGCGTTCCCCTCTCGCCAGGCGAAACCGCGCGGCCGCGGCGATCATCGCCGCGTTGTCCGTCGCGAGGCGGGGGGAAGGGGCGTACAACTCCCCGGACGAGCCCAGACGCTCGGCTAAACCTTCACGAAGACGGGAGTTCCGCGCCACTCCCCCACCCAGCACGACCCGCCGGCAGCCCGTCTGTTCCACCGCGCGTCGCGTCTTCTCGGCGAGAACGTCGACGACGGCCTCCTGAAAGTCCGCCGCGAGATCGTCGACGGCGCCGGCGAGGGCATCCTCCGCCTCCAGTTGTTCGGCGATCCGCGCCACGGCGGTCTTCAGGCCGGAAAAGGACATGTCGTAGTACGCGGGATCGCCGGGCCGGTCGCGCCGGCTCAGCATCGGGCGCGGGAGCGGGAAGCGTCCCGCCGCGCCCCCCGCCGCCGCGCTCCTCTCCGCCGCGCGCTGGATCTCGGGCCCGCCCGGATACGGCAACCCGAGCCGGCGCGCGACCTTGTCGAACGCTTCGCCCGCGGCGTCGTCCCGCGTCTGGCCCAGAAGGCGGTAGCGCCCCCACGCGCGCGCCTCGAGCAGGAGCGTGTGTCCGCCGGACACGAGGAGGCCGATGAAGGGCGGATGCGCGTCTTCGTGCTCGAGCGCGGTGCCGAACAGGTGTCCCTCCATGTGGTGGACGCCGAGGAGAGGAAGCCCGCGCGCGAAGGCATAGGCCTTGGCCCAGTTCACGCCGGCGAGCAGGGCGCCGACGAGCCCAGGGCCCGCCGTCACGCCGACCCCGGCAATGTCCGCGTGGTCGACCTCCGCCTCGCGCATGGCGTGCCGCACCATCACGTCGAGCGAGCGGATGTGCTCGCGGGCGGCGATCTCCGGCACGACGCCCCCGAACGCGGCGTGCGCGTCCTGCGAGGCGATCGCGAGACCCCGGATCCCGTTCTCATCCACGACGGCGGCCGAGGTCTCGTCGCACGAGGTCTCGATTCCGAGCACCGGCCCGTCCCGGAAGCCGGCGGCGGGCGCATCGGGGCGCGGGGCGGCGCCCGGCGCGGCCGGAATGCCTATCGGTCGGGCGGGTCGGAGGCGATGCCCGCGCTCACCCGCTCCGGAACGAGGTCGATCGTCACCGTGCCGGCCACGGCGTCGGGCAACTGGGCGCGCACGGGATAGGATCCCGTCGATTCGAAGGAAATGGGGATGTCGACCGTCACGCGCACGTCCGCCGGATCCAGTCCGTCCACGATGGCCGCGGGTCCGGTGACAGCCACCGTGACCGTGGGCGGATCCACCGCGGCCATGAGGGCGCGCGGGCCCGTGGTGACGACTTCGCTCGCGAACAGGCGGGTGCGGAGAGAGTCGACGTCGACGGTCGCGATCACGGTGGCGGGCTCGACCGAGAGTCCCGCGAGGTCCGGCGGCAGCGCGATCTCGAGTTGCTGGGTCACGCGCGTGGAGACGGCGCCGACCTGGAGCGTGGCCGTCGTCACCTCGGAGATCTGGTTGACGAAGGACGCGGGCCCCTGGAGCCATACGCTGTCGGGGGCGACCTGCATGCCGACGACGAGCACGCCCGCCGCCGCCCTCGCATCCGTTCGGCCGGAGACCGCGACCCGCTTCGTCACCCGCTCCTCGAGATACACGGTGACGGCTCCCGGAGAGACTCCCACGGGATCGAGTCCGAGTTCGCGGTCGTAGATGACCTCCGAGGTCGAGAGCGGAACCTGGACCACGGTGTCCTCGATCTGGTCGAGAACCTTCCGGATCACGGGTCTCTCGAAGCGGGCGGCGAACATCTGGTTCCGGCGGCCGCGGAACGTCGTCGTGATCTCGGCGGGCCGGACCTCGCGCAGACTCCACGCGGAATCGCTCACCTGGATCTCGAGCAGCGTCGACACCGGCTGCTCGGCGATTTCGGCCTCGGCCGATACGCTGAGCCAGAGCAGCACCGACAGCACGATCGCCGCGAGCTTGTAGGGCCAGTTCTTCGTGAACGCGCTCTTGAAGTCCATCTAGCCCTCCACCTGGCCCTCCCGATCGCCGGGGGTCGCGGGAACCGTGTCGCGGGCGGCGTCCCTCGTGAGATCCGCGGTGGCCGAGTCGGGCGGCGTCCCGGCCACGATCACGGAGACGAGCCCCTCCCCCCGCAGGGCGGAGCCGGGGGCCGGACTCTGAAAGATGACGCGGCCCTGCACCTCGGGAGCCTCGACCTGGTAGCGGACGGCGCCGAGCCGCAGATCGACCTCCTCGAGGAGCAGCTCGAGGTCGTCCACGTGGCGACCCTGGAGATCGGGAACGGAGACGATCGCCTTCCCCTGGCTGACGAAGAGGCGGACGCGGGCGGGGAGAGGAAGGCTCGTCCCCGCGGCGGGCTCGGTCCGGATCGCGCCGGCGACGGCGCTCTCGTCGGTCTCCTCGATATCGATTTCGAAGCCGAGACGGGTGAGGAGGGTCGCGGCCTCGCCGCCCGGAAGTCCGGCGAGATCGGGCACGCGGCGCGTTTCGATACCGGCGCTCGCCGTGAGCACGACCGTGTCGCCGGCGCGGGCGAGCTGGCCGGGGAGCGGCCGCTGGGCGACGACGGCGCCGGCGGGAATCTCGCCGTGGTGGAGCCGGCCCTGCTCGGCGGAGACGAGCCCCAGCGCGGAGAGGCGTTCCCCGGCCTCGGCCAGGGATACGCCCGTGAGGTCCGGGATCTCGGTGAAGTCCACGTCGGTCGGATCTTCCGCCGCCGGGAAGAGCCGGACCGCGGCGTACAGGTAGCCGGCGCCGAACAGGACGGCGAAGAGGAGGACCGCGCGCAGGAGTTTCACGGGACTCTCACGCGATCCGCCGCAGACGCGCGGCGTACGCGCCGTCCGTGCCGGTGAGCCACGGGCGCACGAAGAGATCGCCGCGCGGCGTCACGCAATCGCTGCGCGCGTCCGCGCCCGGCGGCTCGCGCCGGTAGTCGGGCCTGCGGTCCAGGAAGGCGTCCACCTGTTCTTCGTTCTCCTCGCGTTCGAGCGAACACGTGCTGTACACGAGCAGCCCGCCCGGCCTCACGGCCGCGGCGCACGCGTCCACGATCTCGCGCTGCAGCGCCACGAGGTCGTCGAGGCCCTGCTGTCCGAGCCGCCAGCGGGCGTCGGCCCGCCGCCGCAGCACTCCGGTGCCCGTGCAGGGCACGTCGGCCAGCACGGTCCCGGCATCGGCGACCGTAAGCCGCGGCGCGTCGGCGACCGCCGCGCTCACCGGCAGCCCGAGCGGGGGGGCGGGCGCGCGGAGGCGGGCCAGCCGCCGGCGCGAGATGTCGAGCGCCACGACCCGCACCCCGTACTCCGCGGCGAGCCCGAGGGTCTTCGTGCCCGGCGCCGCGCACACGTCGAGTACGGGCTCCGCGAGCCCGTCCCCTGCGTAATCTACCACGGCGGAGGCCGCAGGGTCCTGAATCACGGCCCGCAGGCCGGAGAGCGCCGTCTCCGGCAGTCCCCTCTCGAGCCGGAAGGAGCGCGGCCAACCGGGCACCGGCTCGAGTTCCACGCCGTCGGGCGGCGCCGGATCGTCCCCGGTCAGCATGCGTACGACGACGTCCGGCGGCCGGTTCTGCTGTTCAACGAGCCGCCGCACGTCCGCCAGCTCCCAGCGCGCGAGCCACCGCCGGACGAGCCACTCCGGGTGCGAACCCCACGAGCACAGGTGTCCCACCGGATCCACGTCCGGATCGGGAAACGGATCGTCGCCCGCAAGCGCGCCCGGACCGTCGCCGGCATCGGCCTCACGGCGCCTCGCGAGCGTCCGGAGGACGGCGTTCACGTACCCCGCGCGTCGGCGCCCCAGGGCGGAACGCGCCGCGCCGACGGTTTCGCCCACCGCCGCGTGGTCCGGCGTCCGCAGCTCCGTCAACTGGTACGCGCCGATGCGAAGCCAGTCGCGCACCGCCCGGTCCATGCGGGACGGCGGCCGGTCCGCGCAGACCCCGATCCAGGCATCGAGGCGGGCGCGCAGGCGGAGGCAGCCGAACGCGATGTCCAGCGCGAGTCCGCGGTCGGCCGGGTCCACGGCCGGAAGGATGCGGGATGCCGCGCGGTCCGAGAGCTTCCCGCGCCGCACCTCGCCCAGAATCCGGTGGGCCGCCGCGCGGGGGTTCAAGCCGGCGGCGGCACGCCCTCGAGCGGGCTCGATGGCACCGCCCATTCACGCCGCGGCATGCGGCCGGCGACGTAGGCGCGCCGGCCGGCTTCCACCGCCAGCCGCATGGCGCCGGCCATCTCCACCGGATCCTCCGCCTCCGCGATCGCCGTGTTCATGAGGATGCCGTCCACGCCCTGCTCCATGGTCGCGCAGGCGTCGGACGCCGTGCCCACGCCGGCGTCGACGATGACCGGCACGGACAGGCGGGACTTGATGATGCGGATGTTGAGCGGGTTGAGGAGCCCGAGGCCGCTCCCGATCGGCGAGGCGAGCGGCATCACGGCGGCAGCCCCGGCCTCCTCGAGCCGCAACGCCGTGATGAGATCGTCGTTCGTGTACGGGAGCACGACGAACCCCTCGGCGACGAGCACGCGCGTGGCCTCGATCAGCTCCTCCGTATGGGGGAGGAGCGTGTCGGAGTCACCGATGACTTCGAGCTTCACCCAGTCGCTCATGCCCGCCGCCCGCCCCAGCCGCGCCGCGCGGATCGCCTCCTCGGCGCTGTAGCAGGCGGCGGTGTTCGGCAGGAGGCTGAACTCGTCCGGGCTCAGCGTGCGGAGGATGTCGTCGCGGTCCGGGTTCTCGATGTCGACCCGGCGCACCGCGACCGTGACCATGTCGGCGCCGGAGGCCCGGATCGCTTCGAGCATGATCTCGGGACTCGGGTATTTCCCCGTTCCGACGATGAGCCGGGACGCGAACGTGCGGCCGGCGATTTCGAGGGGGGCCATCTCATCCGCCTCCCACAAAATGGACGAGTTCGACGCGGTCCCCCGCCTCCAGTCGCACGCTCTCGACCTCGGGCGGGCGGACGATCCGCCGGTTCAGTTCGACGACGAGCGTCCGTCCATCGAGTCCGAGATCCCGGAGCAACGCCGCGACGGACGTTCCCGCGGGAATGTCTCGCTCCCGTCCGTTCACCTGTATCTGCATGATCTCCATGAAGTCCGTATCCGGTTCGCGGTCCGTCCGGCGGGTCGTTCGCATCCGGTCAACGATCCCGCCGGTCCAGCCGGTCGAGTTGTCTGCGGAGGTCCCGCGCGGCTCGCGCCGGGTCGCGTGCGGACCACACGGCCCTCCCCACCACGATGCCGTGCGCCCCGGCCTCCGTCACCTCCTCGATCCGATCCGCGTCGACGCCGCCGATCGCGAGAATGGGAGGCGGACGCCGGGCGGACAGCCGATGAACGGCAAGCCGGTGGGCGGTCAGTCGGCGGCGGACCGCGGACACGGCGGCGGGACCGCTTCCCTCGACCCCCGGGTGCGAGGGCGTCGCGTAGATCGTGCCGAGCACGAGGTAGTCGGCGCCCTCCCGGGCGGCTCGCAACGCCCCCTCCGCATCGTGCACGGAGGCCCCGATCGCGAGCCTTCCCGCGCACGCCCGGACCACCCGGCGCGTCTCCTCCACTCCGAGCGCCGTGCGCCCAAGTTGTACGGCCCGCGCACCCGCCGCCAGCGCCACATCGGGCCGCCCGTTCACGACGAGCCAACTCCCGGCGCGGGACGCGATGGGGGCGAGCCGGGCCGCGACGCCGAACAGCCGCCGGGCGCCGATCCGGGCCCGCAGATGGATCGCGAGCGGGGCCGCGCCCTCCAGCACGCGCTCGACCGCGGTCAGCTCGCCCGGGCCGCGCGGGTCGCCCAGTTCCCGCTCCGAGACGAGGACGTGCAATCGCGGGATTCGTGACTCAGTCGAAGCGGACCTCCTTCGGATCCGGGAGGCCTCGCACCCACTCGGCCGCGCTCATGCGGCGGCGGCCGGCCGGTTTCACGGCGCCGACGGTGACCGTGCCCGATCCCGTCGCGACGCGCAGTCCCCGAACGGGATCCGCTCGCACGACCGTGCCGGGCGCCGTCCCCGAGCGGGTGCCTCCGGCGTCGGCGCCGTCCGGGCGGGGGCCGTCGACGCCCGGTTCGAAGCACTGCAGGGTTCTCCCGGCGAGCGCGGCGGGCGCGGCCAGCGACGTCCACGCGGCGGGCCAAGGGTCGCAGCCGCGGAGCCAGTTCGCGACTTCGGCCGCGGGGCGCGACCAGTCGATGCGCGCCGTCTCGCGGTCGAGCTTCGGCGCCCACGTCGCGCCCGCGTCGTCCTGGGCCCGCTCCACCGCCCGCCCGGACGCCAGGTCGTCGAGCACGGCGACGAGCCGTGCGCCCCCCGCCTTCGCGGCCTCCGCGTAGAGTTCCCCGGCCGTCATCGTCGCCGGGATGGGGATCCGCGTCTGTCCGAGCACGGGGCCGGCATCGAGTTCCGCGACCATGCGCTGGATGCTGACCCCGGACTCGCGGTGCCCCCGGATGATGGCCCAGTTGATGGGGGCCGCGCCGCGCAGCGCGGGCAGCAGCGACGCGTGCACGTTCAGCGATCCGAGCGGTGGCAGATCGAGCGCCACCGGCGGGAGGAGACGGCCGTACGCCGCGACGACGGAGATGTCGGGGCGCAGGCGGCGGGCGGCGGCGAGGAAGGCCTCCTCGCCGGGCCGTTCGGGCTGAAGCACCGGGAGCCCGGCCTCGATCGCCCACGCCTTCACCGGACTCGTCCGCGGACGCCTCCCGCGGCCGGCCGGCCGGTCCGGGTTCGTGACGACGCCCGCGATGTCGTGCCCCGCCCCCCGCATCGCTTCCAGCGAGGGGAGTCCGAACTCCGGCGTACCCCAGAACAGGACCCTCATGCCGCCCGCAGCCGCTTCAGTCCCGCTCCTGTTTCCGCCACTTCGCGAGCAGGATCTTGCGCTTGAGCGGACTCACGCGATCCAGGAAGAGAATCCCGTCCAGGTGGTCCCTCTCGTGCTGGATGCAGCGGCTCAGAATGCCGTCGGCGCGGATCTCCACCGGCTGTCCATCCAGGCCGAGGCCGCGGGCGACGATGGACTCGCTCCGTTCGACGGTCTCCGACAGCCCGGGGATGCTCAGACACCCCTCTTCCTCCTTGACCGCGCCCTTCTCCTCGACGATCTCGGGGTTCACGAGGACGCCGGGCGAGACCCCCTCTTCGCGGACGTCGTAGACGAAGAGACGGATCGGCACCCCCACCTGGGGCGCCGCGAGACCGATCCCGTCCGCGTCGTACATCGTCTCCTGCATATCCGCGGCGAGCCGGCGGACCTCATCGTCGATCTCCGTCACGGGGGCGCACTTCTCCCGCAGGACGGGGTCTCCGAAGATGCGGATGTCGAGGATCACGGCCGGACCACGCGTCGAACACGGAGGGTGGCTGCTACGGGTTGACTCTTCCGATCTTGGAGCGCTCGACCTCGATTCGGGTGTCGCCGCTCCTGATCGTGACGATGTCGTTCGTGAGGTGGACGATCTCGCCCACGATGCCGCCGATCGTCGAGACCTTGTCCCCCCGCTTCAGGTTCTTGACCAGTTCCGCGTGCTCCTTCTGCTGCTTTCGCTGCGGACGGAAGAAGATGAAGTAGAAGATGGCGATGAATCCGAACATCATCATCATGGTGGCGGCCGGATTCGCCGTCCCTCCCTCGGGGGCGCCCATGAGGTTCAGCATCAGCATCGTCCGTCCTCACCTTCCTGTTCGGTCGCGGGGCGCGGGGAGCCGCGCCGGTAGGTGGCGAGCCAGTCGTCGGCCCAGCGGTCGTATTCGCCCCGCAGGATCGCCGCGCGCGCACGGGAAGTCAATCGGATCAGGAAGCGCACGTTGTGCAGGGAGAGGAGCCGCAGGCCGAGCAGTTCGCCGCTCACGAAGAGGTGCCGCAGGTAGGCGCGGCTGTAGCCGGCGCAGCACGGGCAGTCGCACGTCTCGTCGAGCGGCGCGGGGTCGGATGCGAAGCGCGCGCCCTTGATGTTGAGGCGGCCCTCGGCCGTGAAGGCGGTGCCGTTGCGCCCGTTCCGGGTCGGCGCCACGCAGTCGAACATGTCCACGCCGCGCCGCACCGCCTCGATGACGTCGTCGGGATAGCCGACGCCCATCAGGTAGCGGGGCCGATCTTGGGGGAGGGCGGGTTCGATGCCGTCGAGCACGCGGTGCGTCACCTCCTTCTCCTCGCCCACGGAGAGTCCGCCGATCCCGACGCCCGGCCAGTCGCCCAGGGCGAGCGTGCGTTCGACGGATTCGAGGCGAAGGTCGTCGTAGGAGGCGCCCTGGACGATGGGAAAGAGAAGCCCGTCCCCTCCGGGGGGCGCATCCCGCTGCGCATCCCTCAGCGCCTCATGACTCGCCCGGCACCGGGCCAGCCAGGCGAGCGTGCGTTCGACCGCGGCCCGCGCGGCCTCGGGAGAGGACTCGCCCGGGGGACACTCGTCGAAGGCCATGCGGATGTCGGAGCCGATCGCGGCCTGGATCTCCATCGAGAGTTCCGGCGTCAGCCGGTGCTTACTCCCATCCAGGTGGCTGCGGAAGGTGACGCCGTCGTCGTCGATCCGGTTGATGCGGGCGAGCGAGAAGACCTGGAATCCGCCCGAATCGGTGAGGATGGGACCGTCCCATCCCATGAACCGGTGGAGTCCGCCGAGTTCCTCGATCACGCGCGTGCCCGGCCTCAGGTAGAGGTGATAGGCGTTCCCGAGCAGCACCTCCACCCCCGCGTCGCGGAGTTCTCCGGGGGTGAGCGACTTCACCGTCCCCAGCGTCCCGACCGGCATGAAGCAGGGGGTGTGGATCGTGCCGCGCGACAGGCGGAGCGTCGCGGCGCGCGCCCGCCCGCTCGTGCCCTCGACGTCGAAACGTCCGCCGTCCGCGGGTCCGGTCACGGGATCGTTCTCATGCGCTGAGTTTCATGTGATGAGCATCGCGTCGCCGTAGGAATAGAAGCGGTATCGCTCGCGGATCGCGTGCGCGTAGGCCTCGAGCGTGAGTTTCCGTCCCGCGAATGCCGCGACGAGCATGAGCAGGCTGGAGCGCGGCAGGTGGAAGTTCGTCACGAGAGCGTCCACGGCGCGAAAGGTGTACGGGGGACGGATGAAGAGGTTCGTCCATCCCCGCCCCGGCTGGAAGGGGCCGCCCGCGGCGACCGTCTCCAGCACGCGGCAGGAAGTCGTGCCGACGGCGAATACGCGCCCGCCCCCCGCCCGCGTCGCGTTCAGCGCGTCCGCCGCCGCGGGGGAGAAGCTGTACGCCTCGGGGGCGACCTCGTGCTCGTCGATCCGGTCCGCGGTCACGGGACGGAACGTGCCGAACCCGACGTGGAGCGTGAGGGACACGAGACGGACGCCGCGGGCCTCGATCGCGGCGAGCATCTGCCGGGTGAAGTGAAGTCCCGCCGTCGGGGCGGCGACGCTCCCGGACGGGGCCGCGTACACGGTCTGGTAGCGCTCCCGGTCTTCGGCATCGTCGTACGCGCGCCGCGCGCCGCCCGGTTCGTCGCGGACGATGTACGGGGGGAGGGGGACGCGGCCGTGGCGCTGGATCAGGCTCCACGGGTCGTCGTCGCCGGCCAGCCGCACGAGGCGGGTGCCGTCGGAGGCGGAGTCGAGGATTTCGACCGCGAACCCGTCCGCGACGTCCACGGTGCGGCCGGGCTTGAGCTTGCCGCCGGGGCGGACCATGGCGCGCCAGAGGCGGGTGTCGGTTTCGTCGAAGGGGGCAAACGGCTGGAGCGCGTCGGACTCCGGGCGGACGAGGAGGATCTCGGCGCGGGCGCCGGTCGGCTTGCGGCCCAGCAGCCGGGCCGGGAAGACGCGGCTGTCGTTGACGACGACGGCATCGCCGGCCGAAAGCCGCTCGAGCAGCGCGGGAAAGGCCGCGTCCGTGCAGCGGCCGCGCGCCCGGTCCAGCACGAGGAGGCGGCTCGCATCGCGCCGCGCGGCCGGCCGGGCCGCGATCAGCTCGGCCGGCAACTCGTAGTCGTACGCCTCCGTCCGGCCCGCCCGCTCATCCGCCATCGCCGAACAGCGCACCCTGTGCCCCGCCCTCCGGCCCTTCCCCGTCGCTCGGGAGGGCGTAACCGAAGCGCTCGTACGCTTTCCGGGTGGCCACGCGGCCGCGTGACGTGCGCTGCATGTACCCGTTCTGGATCAGGTACGGCTCGTACACCTCCTCGAGCGTCCCCGCGTCCTCGCCCACGGCGACCGCGAGCGAGGCAAGTCCCACCGGCCCCCCGTCGAAGGTTTCGATGATCGCCTTCAGCACGCGCGCGTCCATCTCGTCGAGGCCGTACTCGTCGACGTTGAGCAGCGTGAGGCCCTTCTCCGCCGTCTCGGAATCGATCGTGCCGTCGCTCCGCACCTGCGCGTAGTCGCGCACGCGGCGCAGGAGTCGGTTCGCGATGCGCGGCGTGCCGCGCGCGCGGCGGGCGATCTCCCCGGCCCCTCCGGGCGTGATCGGGATGTCGAGGAGGCTCGAGGAGCGGGTGACGATGCGCGCGAGTTCGTCCGCCGGGTAGTAGCCGAGCCGCTCGATGACGCCGAAGCGCGCGCGCATCGGGGCGGTCAGGAGCCCGAAACGGGTCGTCGCGCCCACGAGCGTGAAGCGCTCGAGCTTCATCGAGAACGTCTCCACGCGAGGTCCGTCGCCGAGTCGGATCTCGATGCGGTAGTCCTCCATCGCGGGATAGAGGAACTCCTCGATCACGGGCCGAAGGCGGTGGATCTCGTCGATGAACAGGATCCCGCGCGGCGGGAGGTTCGTGAGCAGGCCGGCGAGGTCGCCCGGCTTCTCGAGCACGGGACCGGAGGTGAGCTTGATCCCGACGCCGAGTTCCTCCGCGAGCAGGAGGGCGAGCGTCGTCTTCCCGAGGCCCGGAGGGCCGTAGAAAAGGGTGTGGTCGAGCGCTTCCTCGCGGCCGAGCGCCGCCTCCACGAAGACGGAGAGGCTCTCCTTGACCCGCGCCTGCCCGATGAACTCGTCGAGCCGCCGCGGGCGCAGCGAGGCGTCCGGACGCTCGTCGCCCTCGAGCACCTCGGGCGTCGTGATCTCCGTGCGCGGACGGGCCTCGTCTTCGGCGCCGGCGTCGCCCTGGTTCCGCGTGTCGCCGGATCGGCCCGGCGGTCCCGGCGCGGTCATACGTGCTGCAGCGCGCGGCGCACGAGTTCCTCGACGGCAACGTCGGGATCCCCGCCCGCCTGCGCGAGCCCCTGCAGGGCGCGGCTGACGGCGCTCTCGCTCTGGGAGCGCGGGTAGCCGAGGCCGCGCAGCGCCTGCACGGCCGCCGCGGCGACCCCGCCGCCCGCCACGGGGTCGTCGCCCATGTCGCCGAGGTCGTCGAGCTTGTCCGTGAGTTCGATCACGATGCGCTCGGCGGTCTTCTTGCCGACGCCGCTCACGGTCTGGAGCGTGCGGTGGTCCTTGGCCCGGATCGCCTGCACGACGCGCTCGGGCCGAAGCGCGCCCAGGATCGCGAGCGCGAGCCGGGGGCCCACGCCGCTCGGGACGCGGAGCCGCTGGAAGAGTTCGCGGTCGCCCGCGGTCTCGAACCCGAACAGCTCGAAGGCGTCGTCGCGCACGACGAGGACGGTGTGCAGTTCGACCTCGGAGCCCTCGGGCGGAAGGCGTCCGGCGAGCCCGAGCGGCACGCCGATCTCGTAGCCGACGCCGTCGCCCGTGAGGACCTCGACGACGCCCTCCTCGCGCCCGACGAGTTCGCCCCGGAGACGCCGGATCACCGGATCGGCCCGCCGAGGAGGTGGCAGAGCGCGACGGCGCAGCCGTCCGCCGCATCCGCCGGACGCGGCGGCTCGCCGAGCCGCAGATGGTGCTTGACCATGAAGCCGACCTGCTCCTTGCTCGCGGCGCCCGTCCCCACGACGCGCTTCTTGACTTCTCGCGGCGCGTACTCGTGCACCGGCAGGTCCCGCAGCCCGGCCGCGAGCATGAGGACGCCGCGCGCGTGACCGAGCACGAGCGCGGTGCGCGCGTTCCGTCCGTGAAAGGCGCTTTCGATCGCGACGCACGTCGGCTCGAGCCGGTCGATGAGTTCGAGCGCCGCGGTGTGGATGTCCACGAGGCGCCCGGCGAGATCCTCTCCGCGCGGCCGCACGACGCCGCACTCGATGAGGCGATACGCGGGCCCTCCCGGACGGCGCCCTTCGACGAAGCCGTATCCGGTCGCCCGCGTGCCCGGGTCGACGCCGAGCACCTTCAGGGGGCTTCCCAGTCCGCCCCCTCCGCCTCCTCCAGATCCACGTTCGTATTCACCTTCAGCACGTCGTCGTGCTCGTCGAGCGCGTGCAGGACGGCGAGCACCTTCTCCGCGTCGCGCCCCTCCAGTTTCACCGTGTTGCTGGGCACCATCGCGAGTTCCGCCTCCTCCACGGGAACACCGGCGTCGCGCAGCGCACCCAGCACGTCGTGGAAGTCCGGCGCCGTCGTCGTCACGACGTACATCCCGTCCTCGGACTCGAAGTTCTCCGCCCCCGCCTCGAGCGCCGCGTCGAGCGCCGCGTCCTCGCCCCACTCGTCGGCCGGCACGAGGATCTGGCCCTTGCGCTCGAACATCCACGCGACGGAGCCGCTCTGGCCCAGGTTGCCGCCCCGCTTGTCGAGCAGATGCCGGAGTTCGGCCAGCGTGCGCCGGGGGTTGTCCGTCAGGCACTCGAGGTAGAGCGCCGCGCCGCCCGGCGCGTAGCCCTCGTGCGTGACCTCTTCGAAGCTCGCGCCCGGCAGGTCGCCGGTCCCGCGCCGCACCGCGCGATCGATGTTGTCGGCGGGCATCCGCTGGCTCTTGGCGTTGTCGATCGCGGTCCGGAGGCGCGGATTGAAGTCCGGATCTCCGCCGCCCTCCCGCGCCGCCACGGCGATTTCGCGACCGAGCTTGGAGAAGAGCTTCCCCTTCGCCTTGTCGGTTACCGCCTTCTGGCGCTTGATCTTCGACCACTTCGAATGGCCCGCCACCGGCTACCGCCCGCTCGTGTCCTGGTCCTCGTCTTCTAGTCGTCGTCGCGCTGCGACTCGGCGATCACCTTCTCCTGAACATGCGGAGGAACCTGCTCGTACGCAGCCAGGCTGCGCGTGTGCGTCGCCTTTCCGTGCGTCAGGGAGCGCAGCGCGGCGGAGTACTTGTAGAGTTCGGCCTGGGGGACGTGGGCCTTCACGACCTGCCGCCGCCCCTTGGAGTCCATGCCCAGCACGCGGCCGCGCCGCTGGTTGAGATCTCCCATCACCTCGCCCATGTACTCCTCGGGCGTCTCGACCTCGACCTCCATGATCGGCTCGAGGATCACGGGGTTCGCGTCCCGCGCAACCTTCTGGAACGCGATGGATCCCGCGATCTGGAAGGCGATGTCCGAGCTGTCCACGGAGTGATGCGAACCGTCGTAGCACTCGGCCTGGAAGTCGACGAGCGGGTAGCCGGCGAGGACCCCCCGGTTCGAGGCCTCCCCGATCCCCTTCCCCACGGCCGGGACGAACTTGGTCGGGATCACGCCGCCCTTGATCGAGTCGACGAACTTGTACCCTTCCCCGCGCGGCAGCGGGCTGAGCCGGATGTGGCAGTCGCCGAACTGGCCGCGCCCGCCCGACTGCTTCTTGTGGCGCCCCTGCCCCTCCGCGGTCTTCGTGATCGTCTCGCGGTAGGCGATGTTCGGCTGGTGCGTGTCCACGTTGACCCCGTACTTCCGGGTCATCTTCTCCAGCGAGATGTTGAGGTGGATCTCCCCCAGTCCCCGGATGATCGTCTGTCCCCGCTCGGGATCGTAGCCGGAGGAGAAGGTCGGATCTTCCTCGTGCAGCTTCGCGAGGCCGCTGCCGATCTTGTCCTCGTCGGCCCGCGTGCGGGCGGTGACGGCGAGGGAAAGATCGGGTTGGGGCCACTCGATCCCGCCGAACGAGAGCCGGCTCCCGCTGTCGCAGAGCGTGTCCCCGGTGTGCGTGTCCTTGAGTTTCGTCACGACCCCGATGTCGCCGGGGTTCAGCGCGTCGACGTCGATGCGGCGCGCCCCGTGCGGAATCGCGAGGTGCGCGATGCGCTCGCTCGCGGAACGGTCGGGGTTCGCGAGCGTGACGCCGTTCGTGATCCGGCCGGAGAAGACCCGGAAATAGCTCAGGTCGCCGACGTGGGGTTCCGACGTCGTCTTGAACACGAGCGCCGCGGTCGGCGCCCCGGCTCCCGGCTCCAGCGACACTTCGCCGTTCCCGTCATGCGCGGTCTGGGACGCGGCGCGGTCGGGCGAGGGGAACAGCTCCACGATGCGGTCCATGAGGGCCGGCACTCCCGCGCTCGTCTGGCATGAACCGCAGAACACGGGGACGATGTCGCCGGAACGGATCGCCTCCGCGAACACTTCGCCGAGCCGGCCGGGATCGAGGTCCTCTCCCTCGAAATAGGCTTCGAGCAGGTCGTCATCCCCCGACACGATCGCCTCGATGAGTTCCTCCCTGAGGTCCTCCACCTCCGAGGCGACGTCCTCGGGCGCGTCGGACACCCCGGCCGCCCCCTTGTCCCCTCCCTTGAAGGTGTGGGCCTTCATCGTGAGGAGGTCGACGAAGCCGCTGAAGTCGGGACCCGCCCCGATGGGGACGTGGACCGGCATCGCGGCGGACGTGAGTTCGTCCCGGATCTGACCGAGCGTGTTGCGGAAGTCCGCGTTGTCCCGGTCCATCATCGAGACGAAGACGGCGCGCGGCAGGCTCGCGGCCTCCGCGGCGGCCCAGGTCTTTTCGGTCCCCACTTCGACGCCGGAGATCGCATCGACGACGCAGATGCCCGCGTCCGCCACGCGGATCCCCGCCATGACTTCGCCCAGGAAATCCAGGTAACCGGGAGTGTCGATGAGGTTGATCCGCACGCCGTTCCGGACGGCGTGGGCGACGGAGAGGTTGATCGAGATCTTGTGGCCGGTCTCTTCCGGCGTGAAGTCGGTGAGCGCGTTTCCCTTCTGGACATCGCCCTTCCGCGTGGCTCCGCCGGCGATGTAGCACATGGAGTCCACGAGCGTCGTCTTCCCCGCCCCGCCGTGCCCGAAGAAGACGACGTTGCGAAGGTTCGGCGTTTGATATTCCGAGGCGGCAGGCGCCATGTACTCCTCCTGGGATGCAACCGGGGCCGGCGACCCGCGACAGGCGCTTGCTCCGGCCACGGGCCGTTCCGTGCGCGACGCTCCCGGCCGGGGGCTCGCGCGGGGCGGACATTGTAGAAACCGGCGGCGAAAAACTCCAGCCGCCGGGCCCGGCCGCCGGACCCGGCCGCCGAACGCCTAGTGGGTGCGGGTCTTCTTCTCCGTCTCCTGTGTCTGCTTGTACTGCCGACTCACCTCGTCGAGGAAGGCGCGCTCGCGCGCCGAGAGGGAGTCCATGCCGTCCGCGCGGATCTTGTCGAGGATCCGGTCCACTTCATCGAGGGAGTCCCCGTCCACCCGGCGTCGCCGGCGGGGCGAGGGCGGGGGCGGCGCGGGACGCTTCGTCCTCCGCGGCCTGGGCGCCGGCCGCTCCTTGTAGAGCATCCGGTTGGCGAGGCGACCGATGCGTTCTCCGTATCGGAGATAGACGAACCCGGTCACGAGTCCGCCGAGGTGCGCCCAGTGCGCCACGCCGTCCGCCGACCCCTGTACGGTCGAGAGGAGGGTGAAGGCGCCGAGCGCGGCCACGAACCATTTCGCGGGCACGGGGAAGACGAAGTAGAGGAAGATCTTCGCGTCCGGCCAGTTGAGGGCGAAGGCCACGAGGAGGCCGAAGATCGCCCCGGAGGCGCCCACCATGATCGTCGGCCCGGTGAGCGAGTAGAGGAGCACGGAGAACGCGGCCCCGCCGAGCCCGGTCGCGAGGTAGAAGCGGAGGAAGAAGCGGCTGCCCCACTTCTGCTCGAGCGGCGGGCCGAAGAAGAAGAGGGCGAGCATGTTCATGAACAGGTGCATGAAGCCGCCGTGCACGAACATGTAGGTGACGAGGGTCCACGGGCGCGTAAGGAAGCCGGGCACGGCGAAACCGAGCCAGTCGATCGCCCCCGCGGGCAGGAGCCGCGTCGCCATCAGGAGGAAGACCGCGAAGTTTGCGATCATGAGCCGCAGGACCCAGCGACTCATCGGGAAGCCGTGGCCGAAGCGGACCCCGCCGGTCTGGTACGCCGGCCGTCTCATCATCCGTCCCCCTGGAGGTCGATCGCCGAGGCGAGCCGCTCGTCGCGCTCCGCGCGCTCGATCGCGAGCCCGATGAGGCGGTTGATGAGTTCCGGGTAGGACACGCCGGTCGCATCCCAGAGCTTGGGGTACATGCTGATCCGCGTGAAGCCCGGGAGAGTGTTGATCTCGTTCACCACCAGCGAACCCGCCGGCAACGCGCCGCAGGCTCTCGTCGCAAGGAAGAGGTCGACTCGCGCCATCCCCTCGCAGCATAGCGTGCGGAAGGCGCGGACCGCGATATCCCGGGCCCGCGCGGTGGTCTCGGCATCGAGGTCCGCGGGAATGAGCAGGTCCGCGCCGTCGTGATCCAGGTACTTGGCCTCGTAGGAGTAGAAGGCGTGCGTAGGGGCGATCTCCCCGGGAATCGAGGCTTCGGGGGTCTCGTTCCCGAGCACGGAGATCTCGATCTCACGGCCCAGGATCGTCCGCTCGAGGAGCACCTTGGTGTCGAAGGAGAAGGCCTCGTCGAGCGCCCGCCGGTAGTCGGCGTCCGTCTCGACCTTCGACACGCCGACGGAAGAGCCCATGTTCGCCGGCTTGACGAAGATGGGGGCGTCGAGGGCGGCCACCGCCTCGTCCCAGGCGGGGGCTTCGGCCCGGGAAAGGACCGTGATGAAGGGCGCGACGGGGATGCCCGCGTCGCGCAGCAGCCGCTTGGCCACGTCCTTGTCCATGCATACGGCCGAGCCGAGGATCCCGGGCCCGACGAACGGCAGGTGCGCGAGCCGCAGGAGCCCCTGGACGGTGCCGTCCTCGCCGAAGGGGCCGTGCAGGACGGGAAAGACCACGTCCAGTGCCGGAAGCTCGGCCGGCTCCGGGCGCCCCTCGCCGGGATCTTCCGAGCCGGTCGGGGCGACGGGTACGATCCGGGGGCGGCGGCCGGGGGTCAGGGCGAGCCTGACCGGGGCATCGGGGAGACGGATGCGCCGCGGATCCGAGGCGTGCCGCAGGAAGCGGGATTCGTCGGCGAGATGCCAGCGGCCGCGGCGGTCGATGCCGATGAGCACGATGTCGTAGCGCTCGCGGTCGATCGCCTCGATGACGTTCTTCGCCGAGCGGAGCGACACCTCGTGCTCCGGGGACTCGCCGCCGAAGAGCACGCCGACGCGCGGGCGGGGGTCAGCCACCGGACGCCGGAACGGGATAGCGGACGGGGAGCTGCGCCCAGATGGCGGTGGGGGCGCCGCGGTGCCGCGCCGGCCGGTAGCGGAGGAGGCGGGCGCCTTCCACCGCGGCCGAATCGAGGACGGCATGTCCGGACGACGTCATCACGGCGACGGAGTCGACGCGTCCGGCGTCGGAGATCCGAATGCGGAGGAGGGTCTCGCCGCCCGCGCCCTCTTCCAGGGCCTCGGCCGGGTAGGGGAACGCGGAAGAGGACCGGGACTCGAGGACGGGCATCACGAGGCCCCCCTCGCGGAGCTGGTCGACGCGCAGCGCGCCGACCTCGGGGCCCGCTTCGTCCGCGCACCCGGTGGAGGCGGCGCCGGCGAGGACGGCGAGAACCGCAAGGACGCCGGATCCGGCAGCCCGTGACGAAAGCGCGCTATGCATCGCCGAACGCCTTCCATTCGGCGAGCGTGTTCAGCGCTTCGAGCGGCGTCATCCCGTCGAGTTCGAGCCCGGCCAGCTTCTCGAGCACCTCCCGCGCGGCCGCGATGTCCGCGCCTTCGGCGTCCCCCGGCGCGCCGGACGGCGCCGGGCCGCCCTCCGGGCCGGGAGCGGCGGCCTCGAAGAGGGAGAGTTGCCCCATCCCCGCTTCGGCGAGCGCGGCTCCGCGGCCGCCCGCGCCCCACGGGCCGCTCTCGAGCACGTGCAGGATGCGGGCGGCGCGCCCCACGACGTCGGGGGGCAGCCCGGCGAGCCGGGCGACGTGCACGCCGTAGGAACGGTCCGAGCCCCCCGGCTGCAGCCGGTAGAGGAAGACGATGTCCTCACCCGTCTCCCGCACGGCGACGTTGAAGGCGGCCGCGCGCGGCAGTGATTCCGCGAGGCCGACGAGTTCGTGGTAGTGCGTGGCGAACACCGTGCGCGCGCCGAATTCGTGCAGCCGCTCCGTCACCGCCCACGCGATCGAGAGACCGTCGTACGTCGACGTGCCCCGCCCGATCTCGTCGAGGAGGACGAGCGAGCGCTCCGTGGCGCTGTGCAGGATGGTCGCGGTTTCCGTCATCTCCACCATGAAGGTGCTCTGCCCCGCCGCGAGGTTGTCGCTGGCGCCCACCCGCGTGAACACGCGGTCGCACACCCCGATGTGGGCGCGCCGAGCCGGGACGAAGGAACCGATGTGCGCCATGAGTGCGATGAGCCCCGCCTGGCGCAGCACCGTGGACTTCCCCGCCATGTTCGGGCCGGTGACGATCAGGGTGCGGCGTTCGTCGTCCAGCCGCATGTCGTTCGGGATGAACGTGTCCCTCGCGACCGCGGTCTCGACGACGGGGTGCCGGCCCTCCTCGATGTCGAAGACGATGTCGTCGCTGAGCCGCGGGCGCACGTAGTCCTCGGCGGCGGCGACCTCGGCGAGGCAGGCGAGGAAGTCGATCTCGGCGACGTGGGCGGCGGTCGCCTGGATCCGCCCGACCTCGGCGGCGACGGCATCGCGCACCGAGTGGAAGAGCCGCGCCTCGAGCGTCGCGATCTGGTCGTCCGCCCCGAGCACCTTCGCTTCCCACTCCTTGAGTTCCGGCGTGAGATAGCGCTCGGCGTTGGTGAGCGTCTGCCTGCGGGTCCACTCCTCCGGAACGCGGTCGAGCTTGGAGCGCGTGACCTCGAGGTAGTACCCGAACACCTTGTTGTACCCGATCTTCAGCGTGTCGATGCCGGTGCGCTCGCGCTCCCTCACCTGCATGCCGGCGATGAACTCGACGGCGCTGCCGCGCATGCCGCGCAGCTCGTCGAGGTCGGCGGAGAAGCCCTTTCGAATCACGCCTCCGTCCTTCAGGGCGTGGGGGGACTCGGGGTCGATGGCTTCCTCGATGCGGGCCGCGACGTCGGGGAGCGCGTCGAAGCCGGAACGAAGCTCGGCGAGCCGGCCGGCCTCCAGCCGCTCGAGGGCGGCCGCCAACCCCGGCAGCGCGTCGAGCGAGAGGCCGAGGCCGAGGAGTTCCCGGGGCGCCGCCCGGCCGGTGGAGACGCGGGCGGCGAGCCGCTCCAGGTCGCGGATCGGGCGGAGCGCGCTTCGGATGCGCTCGCGTGCCTCCGCCCGCTCGACAAGTTCCTGCACGGCGTCGAGGCGCGCCGCGATCTCGCCGGGGACGACGAGCGGGCGCAGCAGGCGCCGGCGCAGCAGACGCGCCCCCATCGGCGTCCGCGTGCGGTCGAGGAGGGAGAGAAGCGACACCCCCTCGCCGGGCCGCAGGGGTTCCACGAGTTCGAGGTTCCGCCGGGTCATCTCGTCGAGGTACATGACGCGTCCCGCCCGATCCACGCGCGGCGGCCGCAGGTGGTCGAGGCCGGCCGGCCGCACCTCCGCCAGGTAGCCGAGGAGGGCGCCGCTCGCCGCGAGCAGCAGTGGGTCGCGCGCGGCGTCGAGGCCGAAGCCGGTGGAGGAGGCGACCCCGAACCACTCCCGGAGCCGCTCGTCCCCGAGCGAAGCGTCGAAGCGCCAGGCGGGCCGCGCGGTCACGTGCCAGGGTCCGGCCGGCGCCTCCGTCTCCTCGGGGATCACGATCTCGGCGGGCTCGAGGCGCCCGAGTTCGTCGCCGAGATCCGCGGCGGCCACCTCGCGAAGCTCGAACTCGCCGGTCGAGAGGTCGACGGCGGCGAGCCCGAACGGGGCGTCCCCGGCGATCGCGATGACGTAGTTGTTGCGGCGCGCCGCGAGGAGCCTGTCCTCGAGGACGGTGCCGGGAGTGATGATCTCGACGACGTCCCGCTGCACGATCCCCCGGGCCTCGGCCGGGTCCTCGAGCTGCTCGCAGATCGCCACGCGGCGGCCCATCTCGAGCAGGCGCGAGACGTACTCGTCCACGGCCTTTACGGGGACGCCCGCGAGAGGAACGTCCCGCTTTCCGCCGTTGTTCCGCGCGGTGAGCGTGAGTCCGAGCAGGCCGCTCCCCTCCTCCGCGTCCTCGAAGAACATCTCGTAGAAGTCGCCGACCCGGAAGAAGAGGAGCGAATCGGGGTGGCGCGACTTGATGTCGAGGTACTGCCGGATGAGCGGCGAGTACGCCTCGGAGCCCGTCGTGGCCGCGGCCATCAGCGTCTCACGAGACGATGGGGATGACGGCCGGCTCGAAGCCCGCGTCCCGGAGTCGGCGCGCGAGGCTCTCCGCCGCTTCCCGACGGGCGAAGCGGCCCAGCCGAACGCGGTGAAGGCCGTCGTACTCGACGACGCGGGAGAAGAAGCCGGCGGTTTCCAACTGTCCGCGCATCTCCTCCGCCGGACCCCGGCGCGAGAACGCCCCGACCTGTATCGCGAAGCGCGGGGCGCCCGGCGCGCAGCCGAGCGATGCGACCTCCGCGAGACGCTCGGTCTCCGTGGCGCCGACGCGCCGGCCCTCCGCGGCGGCCCGCTGCCACGCCTCGCACGCCCGATCGATCAGGCCCCGGGCCTCGAACGTCCGCGCCGTCCAATACCAGGACTCGACGGTCTCGGCGCTCCGGGGATGGTCCGACCGCAGGCGTTCGAGATCGGCCGCCGCGCGGGAGGGTTCGTCGAGCGCCAGATCCAGTTGCGCGAGCCGCAGCCATGCTCGGGATCCATGGCGCGAGCTACCGTCCATGGCGACGGAGAGGAGTTCCGCGCGCGCGGAGTCGGGGTCGGCGAGGAGGCGCGCCCGGAGGTACCGCGCACGCAGCACGTCGCCGCGAGCCGCGTTCCGCGCTTCCGCGGCGAACCAGCTCTCGATCGCCTCCGCGGCGCCCTCGAACCTCCCGGCCTCGATCCGCGCCTCGAGAAGGTCGAGATCCACGGGAACACCGGCTTGCGCGGCTTGCGCGGCGGCGGGAACGGAAAGTCCCCAGCACGGCGCGCCGGCGAGAAGCGCCAGCGCCCACGCGCGGCAGCTTCCACGGCCCGGGAGGCGCCTCCCGCGGCTCCGGCGGCTCGCGGTCATCTCCCGGCGTGCTTCGCCTGCCCCAGTTCCAGGAGCATCCCGGCGAGAGCCGCCTGGTCTCCGCGCCCCGATTTGAGGTGCCGGTCGGCGCGGTGGAGCACCCGCAGCGCATGATCGAGTTCGTGTACGGTCCATCCCCTCGCCTGCTTCGCGTAGGCGTTCGCCTTCCAGGAGAGATAGCCGCGCCCGGTTTCCGACAGAGCGGCGCGCAAGCCGGCGGGTCCCGCTTCGAGGGCCAGACCAAGCAGAAGGTGCTGTTCCACAAGTCCGGCGACCAGCCCAACCCCCCGTTCCGAAGTGAGCACGTTTTCCAACTCGCGCAAGGCGCGCGCGTAGTCGCGCGAGGCCACGAGATCGAGCCAGCTCCAGCGATCGATCCGATGCGTCCGGGGAACGATGTCGCGGATGTCCGCGTCGGTCCGGCGGTCGGCGGGAAGCGAGGCGAGCTTCTCGAGCTCGGCGTCCAGCGTCGAGAGGTCCGACCCGACGGCCCCCGCGATCCACTGGGCCGCCGCCGTCGACAGGTCGAGCTTCCAGCGGTTCCGCGCCCGGTCGTGGATCCATCCGGGGATCTCCGCCGCCCGCGGCGTATTCCACTCCAGCGTGCGGCAGACCTTCCTGAGGTCGCGGTAGAAGGCCGCGCGCGACCCCTTGGGGATGCGCGCCGTGACGATGAGGGCGAGGTCGGGGGGGGCCGCCGCCGCGGCCTTCTGCAGGACCGCGCGGGCCTTCGTCCCCAGCCGCTCCACATCGCGCACGAAGACGACGCGGCGTTCCGCCATCATCGGGGGCATGGCCAGGGTGGCGGCGAGCTGCTCGTCCGTCACGTCCTCGGCGTGGAACTGGTCGTAATTGAAGTCGCGCGTGGCCGGGTCGACGGCGGCCTCGACGAGTTGGTGCGCGGCTTCGTCCCGCAGGCG
Source organism: Candidatus Palauibacter soopunensis (assembly GCF_947581735.1). Taxonomy (NCBI): domain Bacteria; kingdom Pseudomonadati; phylum Gemmatimonadota; class Gemmatimonadia; order Candidatus Palauibacterales; family Candidatus Palauibacteraceae; genus Candidatus Palauibacter; species Candidatus Palauibacter soopunensis. Next base: position 84,944 of record NZ_CANPVT010000040.1, on the reverse strand, counting down.
GATCGCGTCTCCGTGCAGGAACCACGCGCCGGTGGGGGGACCTTGGCCCAGGGCTCGCGAGAGCCGCGGGTCGAGGGGCGCGCTCACGGCCCCGGGAGAGACCCGTGCCGCGGGCCGCGGCGGTGGGTCAGCGAGACTCGTCGAGTTGGCCGGTGCGTCGCTCGACCGGCAGGGGAATGGAGTCCCTCGTCGCGATCGGGACCGCGTACGTCTGACCGAACAGCCCGCCGCCGTCATCGAGCGCGGGAGCGAACGGGACGAGGAACCAGTCGGGCACATACGGGTCGTCGGCGAACCGGCTCCCCTGGCTCTCGGCCACGGCTTCCGCGGGCAAGTCCGCCATTACCGGCGGAAGCTGCACTTCGACGAGCAGGGGCTGGCTTCCGTTCGACACGCCGAGCGTGAAGAGCCCCGCCGATGCCACGGCGATGGCCGCGGCTCGGCCCAACTGGCCGCGCCAGGACCGCCTCGGAGACTCGTCGACGTGGTAGAGGCGATGCTGCAGGCGGGGAAGGAAATCCGGAGAGGTGGTGACGCCGGGGAGAGCCCGCCATGCGGCGAGCCCGCGAGTCAGGACCCGCTGATAACGCCGACACGACCGGCAATCCTTCAGATGCGCGTCGAAACGACGGCGCTCGCCCGCGGCAAGCGCACCGTCATGGTATTCGGTGTGTCGCTCGATAAACTCTTTGCAAACCATCATTGCACCATCACGAAAAACGTCCATTCGGGCTCATCTACTCTGAATCGCGTGCCAGGGTTCCTTCCAGCGGGCGCCGGGGTTCAATCGAGCATCGGGGCGATGATGCAGGCGAACCGGTTCCGCGCCCGATTCAGGCGCGACTTGACGGTGCCCAGCGTCACTCCCGTGATCTCCGAAATCTCCTCGTAGCTCTTCCCTTCCAATTCGCGCAGCACGAATACCACACGGTGATGCTCGGGAAGTTCCGCGACCGCGGCCTCGACCTGTTCGCGCACGCGCCGCTTGCGGAACAGATCGTCGGGCCGGTAGGCCGTGTCCTCGAATTCAAGCGGCCGGTGGTCGGCTTCCCAACTCTTCCGGAGCGAATGGAAGAGCACGAGCGGGTTGCGCGCCCGGTTCCGCAGTTCGTTCTTCGCCAGGTTGCTGGCGATCGTATAGATCCAGGTCGAGAACTTCCGCGACGGATCGAACCGATGGAGGTGCCGGTAGACGCGCACGAAGGTCTCCTGCACGAGATCCTCGGCGCGGTCCCGGTCTCCGATGGTCCGGTAGATGAAATTCAGCAGGCGGTCCTGATAGCGGTCGGCGATCTCGTTGAACGCGAAGCGCTGTCCGCCCAGGTAGTGAGTGACGAGTTCCGCATCCTCGAGACGCTTCAACTCCCCGCGCCCGAGCTTTTCCATCTCACCGGGCGTCGCGTATTGACTCGTCACTTCGAGGTTCGGCTTCGTGTCCATGCCGCTCCCTTTTGCCGCTTCCATTGCAGGCGATTCGACGCGTTAAACCCCGGTGCCGCCGATTCGATCCATCCGGCGGGCCACCCAGCGCGCCGCGAGGGTCAGCGCGCAGATCGTCTTGCCGTCGCTGATCTCTCCCGCATCGATCATCTCGATGGTACGGCGCAGAGGCAGCCGATGCACATCCATGAACTCGCTCGCCTCGTGACGCGTCTCGCGCGCCTCGAGGTCCCACGCCGCGAAGAGGTGGATGACCTCGTCCGTGAAACCCGGCGTCGTGCGCACGGAGGCCAGCCGCTCCAGGCGTCCGGCACGCAGGCCCGCCTCCTCTTCCAGTTCGCGGAGAGCGCACGCTTCGGGAGGCTCGCCGGGCTCCAGGTTCCCGGCCGGCACCTCCCAGATGAATCCGCCGGCGGCGTACCTGTATTGACGCACCAGCGTGACGACGGGGTCGCGCGAGGGCGCCCCGGCGGCTTCGCCGGGAGGGTCGGGCAGGTCCAGCGCGACGACCGCGGCGGCGCCGGGATGGCGGATGAGTTCGAGCCGCCCGAGGGACCCGTCCGGGAACCGCACGCGGTCCACTTCGACATGGATCCTGCGGCCCGAGTAGACGCGCTTTCCGTCCACGCGGCCCGTCGAGCCGCCGCGCCCGTCGTCCTCGCGCGCGCCGTCGGTCACGGCGTCGTCACGCGACCGGCCGGACGTCCACGGGCCCGAGGCCGTCCAGCGTGGGCGCGGCCGTCGCCGCGTCGCCCACGGCGAGGAGCGTGAGGCGGTCGGGGTCGAGGTACGTGCGGCAGACCTCCCGCACCTCGTCCGGCGTCACGGCCTCGATGCGGGAGCGATACGTCTCCCAGTAGTCGTCGGCGAGGCCGAATACGCGCTGACGGCTCACCTTTCCGCAGATCTGCGCCGCGGTCTCGAACTGGAGCGGGAGCGAGAGCGTGAGGGCGTTGCGGGCCAGTTTCATTTCATCGTCGGTGACGGGCGTCGCGCGCATGGTCTCGATCTCGCGCAGGATCTCCTCGAACGCGGGGCCGGTCCGGCCGGTCTCGACGGCCGTGCGCGCGACGAAGGGTCCCGCGCCCCGGCGGAACCGGAAACTCGATCTCGCCCCGTAGGTCCACCCTTTCTCCTCGCGCAGATTGAGGTTGATCCGGGAGTTGAAGAGACCGCCGAGGATCGCGTTGGCCACGATGATCGCGTGATGGTCCTCGGTGTTGTAGGGCACGCCCACCGTCGCGACGCGGATCTCGCTCTGGGCGCTGCCGGGACGGTCGATGAGGATGACATCGCCCCCCCGCGGCTCCGGCGTTTCCGGGGGCGGGACCGGGGCGGCCTCGCCGCTCCAGGCGCCGAAACGCGCCTCCGCGGCGGACATGAGACGCTCGCGGTCGAGGTCGCCGCACGCGATGAGGAGTGCGCCGCCGGGCCGATGGCGCGCGTCGTGGAACTCCCGCACCGCTTCGGGGCCGATCTCCGACACGGTGGCAGCAGTGCCGGCGACCGGCCGGCCGTACAGGCGGTCGCCGTAGAGTTCGGCGATGGTGGCGAGACCCGCGACGGTCGCCGGATCGTCCGCCTGGCGTTCGATTTCGTCGATGCGCTCGCCGCGGATGCGTTCGACTTCGTGCTCGGGGAACTCGGAATCGAGGATGGTCGCGGCGAGGAAGTCGAGCGCCTCCTCGAACACCTCCGACAGGAAGTGCATGGAGACGGCCCCGACGGCGTAGCCCACCGTTGCGCGGTAACCGACGCCGAGGCGGTCGATCCAGCGCGCCATCTCGATCGCGTCCCGCCCCGGGGTGCCGGCGGTGAGCAGCCGGGCCGTCAGCTCGCCGAGACCACCGAGATGCGGCGGTTCGGCGCCCGCGCCGCATTCGAGGACGAGGTGGAGCGACACCTCGGGCAGACCGCGCCGTTCGGCGTACTCGACCCGGAGGCCGTTGTCGAACGTGTGCCGCTCGAAGCGCGGGAGCGCCAGCGTGCGCGGGGCCGCCGGCGCCGGGCGCACCGCGCGGTCGGGGGTCGCGGTTCGGGGCTTCGTCACGGCGTCCCCTCCGTCGCGTCCGTTGCGTCCGTCTCCTCTTCGGGAACGACGTGGAGGACCGTGAGCCCGCCCGGGTCGAGCACGGCGCGGGCCACGCGCTCCACGTCCCGGCGCTCGACGGCTCCGTAGCGCGTGAAGGCGTCGTTCACGTAGCCGGCGTCGCCCCGCAACACGGCGGCGTGCGCGATCGCGTCCGCGCGGTCGCCGAAGCCGGCGCGCCCGTTCAGGAGCCCCCGCCGGGCCCGGTTGCGCGCCCCCTCCAGCTCTTCCTCCTCGACGCCGCCGCGAAGCACGTCGTCGAGAACGTCCCTCACCTCGGTCTCGAGGTCGTCGGCGGCGACGCCGGGGCGGGCGGTCGCGACGACGAAGCACATCCCGGCGCTCTCGGTCGGCCAGGTGAAGGAGGTCACGTCCGCCGCCATCCGCTTTTCGTACACGAGCGTCTTCTCGAAGCGGGAACTGTTCCCGTCGGCGAGCAGGTAGTTGAGGATGACGACGGCCTCGAAATCGGGGTCCGCGTAGCGCGGCGAATGATACATGAGGTACACGCGGGGCATCTGGACGCGGTCACGAAGGAGCGTGCGCCGCTCGCCGCCGCGCGCCGGGAGGGGTACGTCCGGGCGTGGCGCCACGGGTCGCGGAGGAATCTCCCCGAACCAGGCATCGACGCGCGCCAGCGCCGCAGCCGGGTCGAAATCGCCGACCAGGACGAGGGTCGCGTTGTTGGGTCCGTAGTGGAGGTCGAAGAACTCGTGCACGTCCTCGAGCCGGGCCGCGTCGATGTCGGGCATGTAGCCGATGGTCGGATGACGGTAGGGGTGTCCCTCGTCATAGGCGCGCTCGAGCAGGGCCTCGAACGCGAGGCCGTAGGGGCGGTTCTCGTACGACTGCCGCCGCTCGTTCTTCACGACCTCGCGCTGGTTGTCGAGCTTCTCCTGCGTGATCCCCGGCTTGAAGAACCCCATGCGGTCGGACTCCAGCCACAGGCCGAGATCCAGTTCGTTCGCGGGCAGCGTCTCGAAGTAGTTCGTGCGGTCGAACCACGTCGTCCCGTTGAGCGTACCGCCGGCATCCTGGACGAGCTTGAAGTGGTGCTCGCGCGGTACGTGCTCGGAGCCCTGGAAGAGGAGATGCTCGAAGAGGTGCGCGAAGCCGGTGCGGCCGGCGCGCTCGTTCTTCGATCCCACATGGTACATGACGTGAACGGCGACGAGGGGAGCCGACGCATCGGGCTGCAGGACGACTCTCAACCCGTTGTCGAGCACGTGCTCGCGAATGTCGAACCTCATCGCGGCGGAGGACGTTGAAGCCAAGGACCCTTCCCTTTCATTGAAGTGAGGCGGAGGGAGATAAGCCGGGTTCTGTCACCGGCGGGCCAGGCCCGCGGCGAGGTCATCTATCTGGGACCTCGGTTGCCCGAGGCCTCGTGCGGCCTACCCGGAACTCGAACGCGACGGGCCGCCGCTCGTTCCTGCTTGGCCTTGCTCCCGGCGGGGTTTGCCGTGCCGTCTCCTGTTACCAGGAAACGCGGTGGGCCCTTACCCCACCCTTTCACCCTTGCCTGTGCGGCCGAAGCCGCCATCGGCGGTCTGCTCTCTGTGGCACTTTCCGTCGCCTTGCGACGCCCGGGCGTTACCCGGCGCCGTGCCCTGCGGAGCCCGGACTTTCCTCGAACGGCGTGCGGAGCACCCGTCCGCGACCTCTTCTCCCTCCGCCGCCGACAACCTAACCGATTGGCAACCCCTTGAGGAATTGTCTACTCTAAGGGTAGGAGGGGAAGTGTCCGGCGGAAGTGGTTTCCGGGCCCGGAGGCTTCAAGGAGAAGGAGTCGCGAACGCGCGTAAATCGTATGCTACCTGAGTCTGCCATACCCCGCATGGCAATGGCCTTGTGGGCGCTGGGAACGACGGCCGCGGCGGCTACGCCCGCGGTCTCCCAGGAAATCAGCCCCGACGGCCCGTCGTCGTATTACGTCTACGTGGCGGCCGAATCGGAAGATCGCGTCGATCTCGTCCGGTTCGATGGCACCGGTGCGTCGGTGCTGGATTCCGTCTTCGTGGGCCGCTTCCCGACGGAAATCGACGGGCCGCACGGCCTGGCGGTCGATCCCAGCGGGGAACGGTGGTACGTGACGCTCGCGCACGGGAATCCCTTCGGCACGGTCGTCGCCTATTCCACGGAGACGAACCGTCCGCTGGGGAGCGCCGAACTGGGGCTCTTCCCCGCCACCATGCAGGTGACGCCGGCGGGACTGCTCTTCGCGGCGAACTTCAACCTGCACGGCGACCACGAGCCGAGTTCCGTGTCCGTCGTCGACGTCGGCGCGATGATCGAAGTCGCGCAGATCCCGACCTGCACGATGCCGCACGGCTCGCGGCTCACGGCGGACGGGGCGCTGCACTACTCCGTGTGCATGATGGATGAGATGCTCGTGGAGGTCGACGCGCACCGGCTCGAGGTCACGCAGCGCTTTCTCCTCTCCCCGGGCTCGGAGCAGGCCTGGCCGTACGACTGGCTCCCGACACAGCCCGTGGGAGCGGCCGCGTGCAGCCCGACGTGGGCGCACCCGGCCGTGGACGGACGCCATGTGTACGTCGCGTGCAACCGGAACGCGGAGGTGCTGGAGATCGATGTGCAGTCGTGGCGGGTGACGCGGCGGTTCGAGACGGGCGAAGGTCCGTACAATCTCGATGTGTCTCCGGACGGCGCCTACCTCGTCGTGACGTACAAGGGCGGGCAGGCGACCGGCGTCTGGGATCTGGCCGGCGGCACGGAGGTGGCCCGGGTTCCGAACACGCGGACGCTGCCGCACGGGATCGCGATCTCTCCGGACTCGCGGTACGCCTTCGTGAGCGTGGAGGGCGTGGGCGGCGAGCCCGGAACGGTGGACGTGATCGACCTCCGGGACGGGGTCCGGGCGGCGAGCGTGGACGTGGGCAAGCAGGCGGGCGGCATCGCCTTCTGGAAGGTGGAGCCGCGGTGAGGCGCGGCGCGCTGGCCATGCTCGCGGGCGTGCTCGCGATCGGGTGCGGGGATGGGGGAAGCACGGAGGTCGGCTCTCCGCCGACGACGCTGGTCCCCGTCTCCGCCGCCGTCGACACGATCGTGACGGGTGAGGCCACGGACCCCCCGATCGCGGTCCGCGTCGAGGATGCGCTCGGGAACGCGGTCGAAGGGGCCCCGGTCCGCTTCGTCATCGTGCGGGGCGAAGGGGAGCTGTCGCCGGGAGTCGCCGTCGCGGGGCAGGACGGCGTCGCGGAATCGGTCTACCGCGCGGGGCCCACGCCGGGCGAGGCGGAGATCCAGGCGGACATCCCGAGCGCCGCGAACGTCCCGCCGCTCCGCTTCCTCGTCCTCGCCGAGGCCGCGGACACGGTCCTTCTCAGCATCGTGGAGGGAGACGGCCAGCGGGCGGAGGCGGGAAGCCAGCTGCCGCTCCCGTTCTCCATCCGGGCGGAGACGACGAGCGGCGCTCCGGCCGGCGGCGTCCGCCTCGCCTTCGAATGGACCGTGCCGGAGGAGACCCCGGACGGCGCGGAAGCGGAGGACACGCCGGAACTGCTGGAGGCGGCAGATACGATGGCCGTGGCGGAGCCGGCGGAACCGCCGGCGCCGGAGGAGACGCCGGAAAGCGCAGGCGCCCTCACGCACGACATCGTGATGACGGACGCGGACGGACGGGGCGGCGCCGTCTTCACGCTGGGCTCGCGGCCTGGCGACTACCGGATCCGCGTCTTCGCCTCGGGCGGCGTGTACTCGGACACGCTCTCCTTCTCGGCCACGGCGCTCGCATCGCCGGGCGGGGCCGTACAACTCGACTCGATCGGGAACGGAAGACTCGCCGCGGGCACGCGGGCGCTCCTCTACGGCAGCGGCTTCCGCTCGGTTCCGGCCGACAACGAGGTCTGGATCGAAGGCACGGCGGCGACGGTCGTGAGCGCCACGGAGACGGAGCTCACGGTGGACGTGCCGGCCTTCGCCCGCACATGCCTGCCCGAGCGCGAGGTCGGCGTCCGGGTACTCGTGGGTTCCGACGCCAGCAACGGTCTTCTGCTGCCGATCGAACCGGCCAACCTGCGCGTGGGACTCGACGTCGGCGAATCGATCACGCTGCGCGGACCCGTCGAGGTCGAATGCGTCCAGTTCCGCCCCGGAGCGCCCGTGGCTGCGGGTGAGACGGGAGAACCGGGGGCGCCGGAGGACATCGAGCCCGAGACGCGGGAGTATCGAATCGTCATCGGCAACACCGGGCGGACCGCCTCGAGCGAACTCCCGCTCCGGCTCACGATGCGGACGCCTGCCGACATGTCGGGCGATGGTCCGGCGACCGCGGTGGGCCGCGGGACGATCGACCCTCAGGTTGCGGCGGCCGCGCTCTCCGGCACGCGCAGGGATATCGGGATTCGCGCACGCACGCTTGCCCGGCTTGTTCAGGCCCGGGTCTCGCCCCTTCGGTCCGACGGATCGACGGCGGTTTCCGCGCCGGTCCCGGGAGACACGCTCGAGTACTTCTTCTCCGTCGGCCCGGAGCTGGCGGCCACCTGCGTCGACCCGCTGAGCACGGTACGGGGAACGGTGCGAGCCGTGGGCGACGGCGTGGTCCTGGTGGAGGATCTCACCGCACCCGCCGGAGGCCCGACGGAGGAAGAGTGGCTCGGGCTCGCGCAGGAACTGGACGGGACGGTGCTTCCGGCCGTGACCTCCTATTTCGGTCCCCCGGAAGACATCGACCGGAACGGCCGCGTCGTCATCCTGTTTACGCCCGCCGTGAACCGGCTCGGCGACGGCGAGGCGGGCGTCGGCGGGTTCTCCCTCCCCCAGGATCTTGCCGCGTCGGGACGGGGCGACGGCGAGTTGTCGGACCCGGACGGCGGGATCTGCCCGGCGAGCAACGAGGCGGAGATCGTCTACAGCGTGAGCGCGGACCCCGATGCGACGCTCGGCCGCGCCATCTCGACGGAGGATCTGCTGCGGGAGACGCCCGCCCTCGTGGCGCACGAAATCCAGCATATCGTCAGCGCCGGGCGCCGGGTGCCGGTTTCTTCGGCGGGTTTCGGGGCGGCGGAGGAAGTCTGGCTGGATGAGGCGCTTTCGAGTCTGGCCGAGGAAGTGGCGGGGCTCGCGGAGCTGAGGCTCCCGGTGGGCGACCGCCTCACCTTCGACCGCGTATCCGCGACGCCCGACGCGCTCGACACCTTCAATGCCTACATGTTGACCAACTTCCGCAACCTCGGCCTGTACATGCTCGGACTCCCCGGAGCTCCCACCGTCTCGACGGACGACCCGGACGGCGTCGGAGGGTTGCAGATGCGGGGCTTCGGCTGGTTCCTCCTGCGACGGCTCGCGGACCAGGCGGGGGGGGATGAACGGGCCTTCTTCCGATCCGTCGTCGGGGGCGGACAGAACTACGGACGCGGGATCGCGAACCTGGAGCGGGTCACGGGGAGGGAGTGGGCGAACATTCTCGCGGACGTGTCGGTCTCGCTGGCGCTCGGCGCGGGGACGCTGGAGGAGGGGACGGAGGATCCCGCGGAGGAGGACCTCGACGCGGCGGAGGCGGGGCCGGAGGAGGCGCCGCCGCTCGCCGCGGCAACGTGGGACGCCACGGACGTGTTCCGATCGTTGAATCAGGATGCGGACACCCGGTCGGGTCTTCCGACCGCGATCGCGCTACGCGCCGAGCCGCTGGGGTTTGAAACCCGGGTGCTGAGCCTCGACGTAGGGCCGTCGAGCGTACAGTACTTCTCACTCGCCTCGGCTCCCGGCGCGCCGGGCCTGTCGCTGTCGCTGGAAACGGCGGGAGGAACCCCGGCGGGTGAGACCGCGGAACCGCTAATCACGATCGTGAGGACCAAATGAGACGCCCGTCCGGCGTTCTTCTCTTTTTCTTTTTCCTTCTGTGGGGGCTCGCTCCCGGAGCGTCGGACCTGACGGCCCAGATGGCTCCCGCGGCCCCGCTCGGCGATGATACCGGTCCGGAGTTGTTCGGACTCGCCGGCGTCATCCAGCCCCTCAACAACCTCACGGACAACACGGGCGCGTACGGCACCGTGATGCCGCCGGACGTAATGATGGGGGGCGAGGTGACCTACTGGGCTTCGCGCGCGGTCGGGATCGGCGTCATGGGTCTCTATTCCCCGGCGACGCTCGAAGGCGTCGCCGGCGGACCCGGACGGGGTCCCGGAACGCTCGGCGAAATGGAGTACCTGGCGGGCACGGTGAACCTGACGTTCCGGCTTCGGTCGTCGGGCTCGGCGGGCGCGCTCGAACCCTACTTCACGATGGGCGGAGGGCTCCGGCAGTTGAAGTTCTACGGCGCCGAAGTGCCGAAACTCAGCGCGACGGATCCGATGGCGACGGCCGCGATCGGGGTCCGGGTGCAGTTGATGTCAGCGCTCTGGTTCCGGGGCGAACTCCGGGACATGGCGTCCTACTACATCTCCGCCGCGACGGACGCGTCGAAGCTGCAGAACGACATCGGCGTCACGATCGGCTTCGGCTACCGCTTCCGTTAGTTCCGCGGGTCAGAGGCCGGACGAGCCTCCCGCCCCGGCGGGCGGGACGCGCACTTCCCGAGTCCCGGGCGCGATCGAAACGGACGTCTCCTCGCCAGCCGGCCACACGACATGCAGCGTCGCGGGCGCGACGTCGGGCGCGGGCGCCGTGCCGGCCGCACCCGCCATGCCGAGCGTCTGCGTCGATTCGTGGCGGGCCAGGTAGCCCTCCCCCGACCGGACCTCCCGCACCGGACCGAACGTGCCGTCCGCGTATTCGAGCCGGAGGCGGGCGCCGATGGCCCGCGGGTTCGCGGGTGGGCCTTCCAGCGTGACCCTCAGACCGGGCGTCGCACCGACGTTGCGGTAGAGCCGGGTCTCGCCGCCGTTGACGCCGAAGGCCACATCCACCCGCCCGTCGCGGTCGTGGTCCGCGAGCGAGACGGCCCGCGCGTCCCCGTAGACCGCGATCCCGGACCGCGAGCCTCGAACGGGCTCGAAGCCCCCCTCGCCATTCCCTCTCAGCCAGAGCCCGCGCCCCCCGGCGGGGCGGGGCGCCCCCGGCCGGCCGGCGTAGAAGTTCTGCGCGAGGACGAGATCTTCGTGACCGTCCCCGTCGAGGTCGGCGCCGGCCACGCCGAACGCGGGCGCGCGCTGGGCCGCCGCGGGCAGCGGGGCGCTCTCGAAGCCGGAGGGGCGATTGAGCCACACCGTGTGGCGCAGTTCGTTGACGTCCAGCCGGCGCTCGGGGTCCAGGCCGCCGATGACGTCGGTCAGGGGCGTGCTCGCGAATCGCTCGTACGTCACGCGGAGGAGCGCCGAGAGTCCGCCGGGGACGGCGAGCGCATCTCTTCCCCGTAGAGGACGCCACGTGCCGGATTCCATCCGGGCCTCGACGAGATCGACGATGCCGTCGCGATTCATGTCGCCGTAGATGAGCGAGTAGGCGGGCGGGACGTCGAGATTCGCGCCCCAGCCGGTGGCGACGAGGTCCGGCCGGCCGTCCTCATCGAAGTCGGCGGCGGCGAGGCCGTTCCAGCGCCCCCTGAGACGCGAGAGCCCCAGCGCGTCGCTCATGTCGGTGAAACGGCCCTCGTCGTTGCGGAAGAGGCGGACGCTGCCCCAATCCAGGGCGAGCGCGAGGTCGGGGTCGCCATCGAGGTCGTAGTCCGTGAACAGCGCGGCGGAGACGAGCCCGAGACGCGCGAAGGGGAGAGAGCGCTCCGCATCGACGCGCAGGGCGTCGCCATCGTGGATCAGCAGGCGGGAGTCGACCGCAATGGGGTAGGCGCCGGGGGCGACGCGTCCGCCCACGAAGAGGTCGAGATCGCCGTCGCCGTCGATGTCGGCCTGGGCGAGGGGACCGGTCGCGGCGGGGAGCTGCCCGGGCGGGGTGCCGGGGGCTTCGATGAGCGGGGGCGCCGGCGCCGAGGCGCCGAGCGGCGCCGCGATGACCGCGGGAACGGCCGCGGCCTCCGCGGGCGTGTCCGCCTCGTACGCGCTCGTGCCGATGAGCAGCGCGACGCCACCGTCGGCCGCGCGATGCGGCAGCACGGCGGTCGCATCCCACGCCAGCGCGGGCACGAGGGCGCGCGGGGCGGCGAACCCGTCGCCCTCGTTCCGAATCACGACCGGGCTGCCCCCCCGGCCGCTCCCGACCACGAGATCCGCGTCGCCATCGTCCTCCACGTCGATCCACGATACGCCCGGGCCGAGGCGATCGAGCGAGTGGGGCAGGAGCGGCTGCCGGAGCCGGTCGTCGAAGGGCGATTCGACGTGCCGGTGCCCGAGCCGATCCGAAATATCGACGAAGTGGGTGCCGGCCTCGGGCGCCGCCGCCGGGTCGGGAGGCGCCGGCTCCGCGGTCGCGGCGTCGATCACGTATTCGCGGTTCGCGACGACGCCTTCCAGCCGCGTGCGCCGGCCATCCGGCCAGTCGACCGTGATGATCATCTCCCCTTCCGCCGCCGCGGCGAAGCTGGCGACGGGCTCGGAGGAGGAGAGGTAGGCGCCTCCCGCGATGATCTCGCGCATCTGGGCGGGGCCGCCGGCACCCTCGAGGCGGATCCGCGCCCCGATTCCGCGCGTGTTCGGGCCCGCCGCCCGCAGACGCACGAGGATGCGGGGCGCCGCGGTTTCGTTCCGGTACAGGACGGGAGGCGCCCCGAGCCGCGTCACGACGACGTCGAGGTCTCCGTCGCGGTCGAGGTCGCCCGCCGCGAGACCGTGCGAGATGTCCGCGTCGACCCCCCAGCGCCAGCGTTCGCTCACATCGCTGAAGCCGTCCGCCCCTCCGCGGTAGGCGACGTTCGGCTGCGGGAGCGACGGGAACATGCGCAGGGCCTGATCCGCCGGCAGCCCGGGGATCGCCGCCACGCGGGCGTTCGCATCGCCGTCCAACTGGTCCCACGCGTGTCCCGTCGTCACGAGGATGTCGTTCCAGCCGTCCAGGTCCGCGTCCATGATGAGCGCGCCCCACGTCCAGTCGGAGGCGGCGAGCCCGAGTTCCCACGCCGCCTCGGCGAACGTCCCGTCCCCCCGGTTGAGCTGCACCGCGTTCCGGTTCACCTGGACTCTCGTGTCCGTGACGCCGGGCCGCTCGGGGACGGCCTCGTAGCTCGGAGTCTGGACGAGGCGCTCCGCCGCGTCCCGGGCGAGCATGTCGGTGGTGAGGAGATCGAGGTCTCCGTCGCGATCGAGATCTCCGACATCGACGGCCATCGAGGAGAGGCTCGTCGTGCGGACGGCGGCCGCCGGAGCCGGCGCGAACGTCCCGTCGCCGCGGTTGATCCAGATTCCGTCATCGCTGTTGAAGTCGTTCGCCACGTAGAGATCCGGGTCGCCGTCCTCGTCCCAGTCGCTGAACCTGGCCGCGAGTCCCCAGTCGCGAGCCGGCGTCGAGACGTTCCCGCGGGAACGCGAGAGCGGCGCTCCGGGGGCTGCGGGCACGAAGCGTCCGTCCCCGAGTCCGGTGTAATACTCGTCCGGCTCTCCAAGCTCGAAGCGGCGCACGAAGCGGCCATCGAACTCCACGCGGTAGTGCTCGTCGTAGATTTCCCGCAGTTCCGGGGGGATGACGAGATTTCCGTCGTCGCCGCGCTGCAGGTGGTTGATGTCGAGAACGTCCGGCGGATAGAGGTCGTCCACCTGCCGCGTCTTGTAGTTGGCGATGTAGAGGTCCAGATCGCCGTCGCCATCGGCGTCGGCCAGCGTGGAGGTCGTGCTCCCCCACGCCCCGGCGAGACCCGCGTCCTCGAGTTCCGCGAAGCCGCCCGCGCCGTCGCCCAGGAAGATCCGGTTCCGGCCCCCGTGGACGGCGATCACGAGATCGAGGTCATCATCTCCATCGACGTCGACGAGCGCGGCGCCTCTCGCGAGTACGTCCTCGAGCGCGAGGGCGGGCGGCGTGATCTCCTCGAAGCGCCAGCCGCCGAGGTTGCGGTAGAGCGCGCTCGCGCGCCCGAAGCCGGCGAGGAAGAGGTCAGCCAGGCCGTCGCCGTCGACGTCCCCGATCGCGACGCCCTGCCCTTCCGCGAGCACCCGGTTGCGAAGGCGCGCTTCCTCGTCGACGTCGTACAGGAAGGACACGCCGCGGTCGGAACCGTCGAGCGGCCGGAAGCCGTCCGAGCCCCGCGGCCGCAGCTCCCGCCAGCGGTATCCGTCGGCCTCGACCCAGGGTCCCGGCTCCGGCGCCCCGCAGGCCGAGACGAGGAGGGCCAGCGCCAGAACCCGCCGCGCGCGGGCCGGCCGCGTCATCGGTCGGCGGAGGGTGTGTTCAGCCACCCTCCCCGTTCGCCGACGCCCCGCGACCGCCGCCGATCACGCGCTCGAACAACTCGTAGATGCGCCGGTACTCATCGGTCCACGACGAGGGCTCCGCGAAACCGTGGTTCTCCACCGGGTACACTGCCATCTCCCAGTTCTCCTTCCCCAGTTCTATGAGACGCTGCGCGAGGCGCACGACATCGGAGAAATGCACGTTTGTGTCGTACATCCCGTGCGCGATGAGGAGGTGTCCCTCGAACCCCTCGGCGAAGTAGATGGGGGAGGACTGGCGGTACGCCTCCTCGTCCTCGTGCGGGAGGTTGAGGATGCGGCTCGTGTACCAGTGGTTGTAGTGCGCCCAGTCGGTCACGGCGCGGAGCGCGCCGCCCGCCGCGAAGGACTCGGGCGCCGTGAAGAGCGCCATCAGCGTGATGAAGCCGCCGTAGGATCCGCCGTAGATCCCCATGCGGTCGGCGTCGACGCCCTCCTCGCGGACGAGGTACGCGGCGCCGTCCACCTGGTCGGAGAGGTCCCAGCCGCCCATGTGACGGTAGATCGCCGTGCGCCAGTCGCGCCCGTAGCCGGCGGAGCCGCGGTAGTCGATGTCGAGCACTGTGTAGCCCTGGGCCGCCAGGAAGTGGTGGAACATGTATTCGCGGTAGTAGTTCGACCACCAGTTGTGGACGTTGTGCAGGTATCCCGCCCCGTGGACGAAGATGACGCCGGCCCCGTTGGGTTCGACGCCGAAGTCGGCGGGCCGGTAGATGCGGGCGGGCACCGGCGTCCCGTCGCGGGCCTCGAAGTGCACGATCTCGGACCGGAGCCAGGGGAAGCCGAGCCACGTCTCGGTGGGGGAGGTCGTGACCCGGGTCAGCGCGGCGCCCGGCGCGGCGTCGGCGACGTGGAGTTCGGGCGGCCGGTTCGCGCGCGAATGGAGGACGGCGAAGCGGCGCCCGTCGGGTGACGGCGTGACGGTGAACGAGCCCTCTCCTTCGAGGAGCTGGACTCGGTCCGAGCCGTCGAAATCCATGCGCCAGGGGTGCTGGTCGAAGGGGGAGAGTTCGCTCGTCTGGAGGAGGAACGTGTCCCACCCATCCGGGATCGTCGCGCCGAGAACTTCCCAATCGCCGGCTGTGAGCGCCTCCCGGTTCCCGCCATCGGCGTCGATCGCGTACAGGTGGGAGTAGCCCGTCTCCTCGCTCACGTACCAGGCGCGCGGCATCCCGCCCGCCGCCTCCGCCGGGAGCCAGCCGATGCAGCCCGCACCCTGGAAGCCGAAGCAGGGGCCGCCGACCCACGCCTCGTCGTGATGCGTGTCGAGCAGCGTCAGCGAGCCGGAAGCCGCTTCGTAGGCATAGAGCCGCCACGTCTTGTAGTCGAAATCCACGGCGAACACGAGCCCGTGCGAGCCCGCGTCGTTCCAGCCCGCGAAGCTCGCGACGGCGAGCCGGTCGTCGGATGCCGCCTCGTCCGACCCGGCTTCGTCGGCGGCGGCTTCCGCGTCTTCCGGTTCCGTCTCCTCCGGGTCCGCATCCGAGCCGTCCCCGGTGAGATCGAGCCACGCCGCCTCGCCCGAATCCGTGTTCACGACGGCGAGCCGGGAGACGCCTTGCTCGTCGCCGACCTTGGGGCGCATCTCGGTGTTCTCGGTATAGCCGGACTGCGTGATCCAGAGGGGAATATCCGTACGTCGGCCGCCCTGGTTGAAATCGCCGCGAGTGACAGTGACCGCGACGTGGCTTCCCGTGGGGTCGGCGACGAAGAACTGCGCGCGCTCGCCCTGCGCGAGGTGGAGGGTTTCGCGTTGCCCGGCCTCCCGGAGTTCGCGCCGCTCGTCGGCCCGCTCGTCCCGAATGTCCTGGACGCGGACGTGCTCGAACAGCTCCCGCTGCTGCTCTTCGAGGAAGGCCTTGTGCCCCTCGGCCTCCGGGTCCTCGGGCTGTTCCGGGCCGCCGATCGATGTGAGTTGCCGGATCTCGCCGTCGTCGATGTCGAAGGCGAAGAGGTTGTTCCCGCGGCGGAAGAAGATCGAGGCGCCGTCGCCTGAGAAGACGGGTCCCGTCTCGAAGTCCTGCGTGTGGGTCAGCCGGCGCGTCGCGGCGCCGTCGCGCTCGATGAGATAGAGATCTCCATCGGAGGACGTCACGCGCCAGCGGCCGTCGGGAGAGACGTCTCCGGACGCCAGGATGGGACCGAGGCGAAGCTCTTCCTCGTCATCGACGCGTTCGGGCGTGCCGCCGGTCGAACGGACGCGGTAGAGGGCGCGCGGCTCGTGCCACTCGGCGCCGCCGGGCAGCCAGCGGAAGTAGATCCACTCGCCGTCGTCGGACCAGCTGACGCCGACGGGCGCCTGCCCGACGTGCTCGGAGCCACGCATGATGGACTCGAGCGTGAGCGCGAAGGCGTTGTCACGCGCGGGGGCGGGCTCGAAGCTGGCGAGGTTCTGCGCCTGGAGCGGCGGTGCGGCCGCCAGCGCGACGGCGGCCGTGGCGGTCCACGCGGCGACGCGCCACGAGACGGCGGGCCGCCCGGCGGGGGGGCGGAGCTTCGGGGAGAACTTCACGGGGTACCTCCTCCGTTTCCGGACGGCAGATACGGTCCCGGGATCGGCAGATCCGGCCGTTCCGCGGCCCAGTAGATCGTGACGACGTACCAGCGGCCGCCGTCGTGCATGAGCTGGATCGAGTTGATGCCGCGCGCGAACGGCTCGGGGTCGTCCGCCGTGCGCTTCGAGTCGTAGGTCGAGAACGCGTGCACCACGGGGCCGAAGCGCTCCTCGGTGCGGGCGATCTCCCGCTCGAAGAATCCGTTCTGTTCGAGGAAGCCGCCCGCCTGTTCCGCGTATTCGCCCGGGCTCCACACCTGGTAGCCGTGTTCGCCCTCCGGGGACCGGCCCGTGGGAATGAGGCGGGCCTCGGGGATGAACAGGGAGCGGAAGCGGTCCCAGTCGCGCGCCTGCCCGGCCGGGCCCGAGATCACGTCGTAGAGGGCGGTCAGGATGCTGTCGACGGACTCCACGTCGTCGGGATCGGCCTCCGGCCAGCTCTCCGCCATGGCCACGTTCGCGCGGCTCTGGGCGAGGGAGGGGGCGGGCGTCGCAAGCGCCAGTGGGCCGGCGGCCAGCGCGCCGAGGAGGAAGAGTGTACGCAGTCGTCGCATCGGTCAGCTCCGGGTGAGGTGGTCGGCGTCCACGAATCTAGTGTGGTATCTCGGAAACCCGCGAGCGGTCCCGGTTGCATCGGACGCGGGCCGGTTCTACCGTTTTTCGCTCGCGCCACCCGCGCCCGTAGCTCAATTGGACAGAGCGTCTGACTTCGGATCAGAAGGCTGGGGGTTCGAGTCCTCCCGGGCGCATGATCCCTCGGTCGATGCCGTCAGCGACTATTCGATTCCGGTGACTCCGCAGACATGAAACCGAGTCCAGACACGCGACACAGCCGGCCCGCGATCCCTTCGCCGGCCGCCCAGTGTCCCATCGATCACGCGGCGGCGGAGCGCGCCGCGCGCTCACTGCCCGGCCCCGTGCGACGGGCCGTCTTCCTGGGCGTGGGGAGCCTC
This sequence comes from Candidatus Palauibacter soopunensis, assembly GCF_947581735.1. Classification (NCBI taxonomy): domain Bacteria; kingdom Pseudomonadati; phylum Gemmatimonadota; class Gemmatimonadia; order Candidatus Palauibacterales; family Candidatus Palauibacteraceae; genus Candidatus Palauibacter; species Candidatus Palauibacter soopunensis. The sequence continues at coordinate 67,637 of NZ_CANPVT010000040.1, read as the reverse complement.
AGCGTGAGCGCCGGCATCATCGGCATCGTGGTGCCGCTCTGGCCCACAACCTGTTTCCTCCTGCTCGCCGCGTGGTGCTTCGCGCGCAGCTCCCCCCGCGCCGAGCGCTGGCTGTACGAGAACCGCATCTTCGGCCGCTACCTCGCCGCCTACCGGGAGCGCGGCGTGATTTCCACCCGCGTACGGCGCGGCGCGACGATCTTCCTGTGGAGCGCGATCCTCGTCTCCGCCGTGCTCGCCGCCGGACAACTCTGGATCGTCGCCCTCCTCCTGCTCGTCGCCGCCCTCGTCACCGCCCACCTCTACTCCCTCCCCGGCGAAGGCTAGCCGAGGGCGCTACTCCGCGGGGGGCGTGACGGCCCGCTCGTGGACGACTTGCGAGCCGGGCGGAGTGATGATTCGGCAGGCGGGCCCGGGGGCCCGCGCAAGCCGGCGATCGAGCGTCAGCAGGGGGCAGGAAAGCGCTTCGGCGAGCGCCACGTACCAGCCATCGTAAATGCTGACGTTGTGGCGCAGTTCCCAGACGCGATCGGCTAGAGGTTCGAACGGGAACGGCTCGATACCGAGCGTCAGCAGGTCGCGACGGGCGAGATTGGCCTCGGAGGTCTCCAGCCGCTCGGCAAGCTCCAGCCGGCGAAGAACGTTGCTCGCTTCCGCGAGGGCGATCTGTGGGCCCGCCAAGGCACGGCCTTCGCGAGTTGCCTCCGCTATGGCAGCTTCCGACCAGGCGCCGTCCGTCCCGAGGTCGGCTACCGCCGCCGCGAGGACCGAGGCATCAACGACGACCGTCACTTCCGGTCGGCGTCTCGCGCCTGCAGGATGCTCTCGGTGGTCACCCGATTGGTCGACAGCCGCTTGCGGGCGCGAACGCTCTCGACCCACTCCTCAACGGTCGGCTTCGCTACCAACCGCGTGAGTTCGCCGCGCAGATACCGCTGCATCGACTGGCCGCGAGAAGCCGCGCGCACCTTCAGCCGGTCACGCACTTCCTCGGGGACGTCTCGAATCGTGATTTGAACGCTCATGACATCATTTTGACATCAACAGCAGCGTTTCGCAAGCAAACACGTTCCCGCGGGAACGTCTCCCCGGGCGCGTCCGTCGCTCTATGCGCCGAGGGCGGAGATCAGGTCGGAGCGGGTGAGGATGGCGAGCGTGGCGTCTTCCTGCCGCACGAGCACGGCGGGCTGGTCTCCGCTGAGCGCGTTCGCGAAGGCGTGCACGGGGCTCGAGGCGTCGACGACCGGGAAGGGCGGGCCCATGAGGTCGCGCACGAGGCGTCCCCGCGCGTCGGGGTCTCCCATGAGGAAGCGCAGGATGTTCTGCTCGACGAGGCTCCCGACGACTTCTCCTCCCTCCATCACCGGCAGCTGCGAAATCGCATGCTCCCGCATCGACGCGATCGCATCCTCCAGCGACATGTCGACCGGGGCCGACACCAGCGGCCTCTCGGTCGAACGGCGCGCGACGAGCGCTCCCGCGGTGAGGGTCTCGCCCTCCTCGAGGAAGCCGTGCTCCTGCATCCAGACGTCGTTGTAGACCTTGCCGAGCGCGCGATAGCCGCCGTCGGGCATGATCACGACGAGCACCGCGTCGTCGTCGATCGCCTCGCGGTTCGCCTCCATCCACTGGAGCGCGCCCGCCATCGCCATGCCGCACGAGCCGCCGAGGAACATCCCTTCCTCGCGCGCGAGCCGCCGCGTCATGAGCATCGACTCCCTGTCCGTGACGCGCACGTAGTCGTCCACGATGTCGAAGTTCATGTTGCCCGCGAGGATGTCCTCTCCCACCCCTTCGGTGACGTACGGATAGATCTCGTCCTCGTCGAACTCGCCGGTGTGGAAGTACTTCCAGTAGACGGAGCCGTACGGGTCCACGCCGATGATCCGCACGTCGGGGTTCCGTTCCTTGAGGTACGCGGCCGAACCGGAGATCGTGCCGCCGGTGCCGGAGCCGACGAAGAGGTGCGTGATCCTCCCCTCGGTCCCCTCCCACAGTTCCGGACCGGTCGTCCGCAGGTGGGCGAGCGTGTTGGCGGGGTTGTCGTACTGGTTCATGTAGAAGGAATTGGGGGTTTCCTCGGCGAGCCGGCGCGAAACCTGGTAGTAGGAGCGCGGATCCTCGGGGTCCACCGCGGTGGGGCAGACGATGACCTCCGCCCCTAGCGCCCGCAGGATGGCGATCTTCTCGGGGCTCTGCTTGTCCGTCGTCGCGAAGATGCACGTGTAGCCGCGCGCGATGGCGGCGAGTGCGAGGCCGACGCCGGTGTTGCCGCTCGTGCCCTCGACGATCGTGCCGCCGGGCTCGATCTCGCCCCGCGCCTCGGCGTCGTCGAGCATCGAAATCCCGATCCGGTCCTTGACGGAGCCGCCGGGGTTGAAGTACTCGAGCTTCGCGAGGACGGTGCCGGGCAGGTGCGCGGCGAGGCGGTTTACGCGCACCAGCGGCGTGCCGCCGATCGTGCCCAGGATGTCCTCGTGCCACATGAAGATTCGCCTCTCTTGCGCCGGGGCGCGTTCGCCGGGCTACCCGGTCAGGTTGAGGAGCCGGCTGTACTTGACCACGAGCTGGCGCTGCTTCGGCCCCGCCATGATGCCCGTGCGCTCGAGCGAGCCGGTGTGATTGGTGTCGTTCCACACGATATACAGCCCGGTGCCGGCCGTATCGAGCCACGCGAACCGAACGTTGGTCCCGACGTCCTTCGTGTCGTCGTTGTACTGGACGTTCGCCTGCAGGTAAACGCGCGGCGTGAACGAATATGACGCGTTGAACCGCACGACGGCCGTCTGGAAGCTGCCCTCGTCGAGTCGGACGTCGAAGTAGTTCGTGATGAGGTTCGCGCTGAGCTTGTCCCCGTAGCGGTACGCGAGCGTCGCGTTCGGGCCGAAGCGGGTCCCGCTGTAGAACCCGCCGAGGTCCCAGCCGACGGACAGCGACAGCGGGGCGCCCCGATTCGTGTTCGCCCTGAACTCCCAGTCGACGTTGTGGTACGTGCCGGCCGGGATGACGATGTCCTCCCGGATCGCGAACGGCTGCTCGAGGCCCTCGCCGGTGAAGTTGAAGCCGGGGAGCTGGAAGAAAGCGCCGTTCTCGAACTGGAAGTGGTTGTCGAAGTGCAGCAGATACGACTCGTTGAAGCCGCCCAGCGTCCACCAGCTGTTCCCGGAGATGTGGGGCCGGAACTCCCGGAACCAGGACACGCCTTCCGTGCGCATGTGACGGAGGAAGCGCCAGTTGAGCTGACGGTAGCCGCGCCGGTTGACGAAGCCGACTTCCGGGTTGAAGGCGTCGCCGATCTGCCGGAACCCGGTCGTGACCTGCCAGTCGCGCGTTACGTACCGCATGCCGCCGGCGAAGCCGTACTCGCCGTCGTTGAACCCGGATCCCGCGGCTTCCTCCCCGCCGGGGACCGGCGTGGCGGTGAGGCTCGCCCAGCCGTCGAAGGTCAGCGCCTCCCCGATGCCGAGCCGGCCGTCGATGCCCCAGGTGAGATTGTGGTCCTCCGCATCGCCGGTATTGAGGCGCGACACGAAGATGGCGCCGAGCTGCGAGCGGTTGCCGAACTCCCGGTACGCCCGCAGCACGCCGAAGTTGTTCGCGGGCGCGATCCGCTCGCTGCGGCCGGTGTCGTCGTCGAAATCGAAGGCCTCGTCGGTCTGGATGTTGAGCATGCCGACCTGGAAGGCGCCGACCTTGCCCGTCAGACGAGCGCCCGCCGTGATCGGCACCTCGCGTCCCCCCTGGAGCCCGATGCGGCGGCTGAAGAAGAGTTCGGCCGAACGGTTCGCGCCGACGGCGAAGGTGCCGGCGTTCTCGAGAAAGAAGGCGCGCTTCTCGGGGAAGAAGAGGCTGAAGCGCGTGAGGTTCACCTGCTGGTCGTCCACCTCGGCCTGCGCGAAGTCGGTGTTCACGGTGAGATCGAGCGTGAGGCTCTGATTGAGGCCGATCTTGGCGTCGCCCCCGATCTGCTGGCCGAACGTTGTCTCCGGCGACGGTACGCCGTAGTCCCTGAAGCCGTCCATGAGCGCGTACGGACTGATCGAGACCGTCCGCCGAGTGGGGGCCTCCAGCGCGAGGGTGCCGGCGAGCGAGACCCGGTATACGCCGAACTGCCTGGGCAGGGGCGCCCACATCGACTGCTCGCTGTTGCGCCGGATCTTTCGCTCGAAGTTCAGGCCCCAGTCCTGCGCTCCCCCGGCGCCGTAGCGGAGCGTCGAGAAGGGGATCCGCATCTCGGCGTACCAACCGCGTTCGTCCCGGCTCGTGGCGACCTCCCACGAGGCGTCCCAGTTGAGGTTGAAGCCGCCGGCCGAGCCGCGCTGCTGGCGGCCGCCGCCCCGACCTCCGCCCACCCCCTCGCCGGTGACTTGCCCGTCGTATTCGATGCCCGCCGGCGTGGTGCCGAAGACGAGGGCGTTCTGCCGGTCCAGGTAGGTGTCGAGCACGACGACGAAGGCATCGGAGTCGTCGAGCGAGGCGTCGCGCAGCGTCTGGCCCGTGACGATGCCCGCCGGGTCGTCGTCGAAGAGCCAGGCGCCGATGTACAGCGCCGCGCCGTCATAGCCGACCCGAACCTCCGTGGACTGCGACACCGGCTGGCCTTCGGTGGGCTCGCGCTGGGTGAAGCCTTCGAGCGGCTCGAGGCCCGACCAGGCGTCGTCGTCGAGCCGGCCGTCGATGACGGGCGCCGCCGCGATCTCCGACGCCCGCGCCCGGGGCGCCTGCTGGCCGCTCAGCAGGCCAGGAACGGCAAGTATGGAGATGGCGACGAGCAGGCCACATACCGTGCGCACGCGGGTCCTTTCCCTCTCAAGTGACGGTCGTTCGGGAAGATATGGCGCCGCCGCGGATGGCGGTGATCTCCGCGGGGCCCACGCGGCAGCAGCCGCCTGCGCCATCGGCTCCTGCTCGCCGCCACTCGGTGGCGCTCCGGGCCCAGTCCATCGCGGTCGCCGGTCCGGTCCAGCGCTTCGTCCCGGCGTCCCAGACCTCCCCCGAGTTGGGGTAGACGAGGATCGGTTTCCCGGTCGCGCGGCGCGCCTCCCCGATGAGAGACACGGTGAGACCCGGATCCGTGCAATTCACGCCCACCGCGACGACGTGGGGTTCGGCCTCGCACAGGGCGGCGGCGGCCTCGAGGGGCGTGCCGTCCGCGAGGTGGGCGCCGTCGCGACACTGGAAGCTGATCCACGTCGGGCGGTGGGACACGGCGGCGAGCCGGCAGTAGGCGCGCGTCTCCTCCGCGGAGGGGGTCGTCTCGCACGCGAGGACATCGGCCTCGGTCTCGGCGAGGACCTCCCAGCGCCGGGCGTGGAAGTCGTACAGTTCGGCCGCGGAGAGTCCGTAGTCGCCCGTGTACTCCGACCCATCGGCCAGGTAGGCCCCGTGCGGCCCGACGCTCGCGGCCACAAGAGGTCGCGGGCGGCCGACCGGCTTGATGGCGCGGTCGGCCACGAACCCGTCGCGCGCGGAGACGGCGAGCCGGACGGCCTGTTCGAGGAGACGAGCCGTGTCGGCTGCGTCCAGACCCCGGGCTCGGAAGCCCTCGAAGGTCGCCTGGTAGGTCGCGGTGGCGATGCAGTCGGCGCCCGCCTCGAGGAAGCGGCGGTGCGCGGTGCGGATCGCCTCGGGGTCGTCGATGAGGGCGCGGGCGGACCACAGAGGATCGTCGAGATCGCAGCCGAGCGTCTCGAGTTCCGTCGCCAGCCCCCCATCGAGGACGAGAAAGCCCCCCCGCTCGATGAAGTCGCGGATCGGGTCGGTCAAAGCTGGTCCGGGCGGAGTATGATCGAGAACGCCTCGAACACGAACTCGACCCCGCCGTCCTGGAGCCGGTTGCCGACGGCGATGCCCTCGAACATGGTTTCCACGGCATCGTGCAGCTCGAGCAGCCGCGAGGGCTGCGCGACCGGCGTGTTGTGGGCCGTGAACAGGGTCGTCAGCCCGGGTGCCAGCTCGGCGAGCCGGGCCATCGAGGCCCGGTACGCCTCCAGGTCCGTCTCGGGCGCGAACAGCCAGATCGGGCCCTCGTAGAATGAATCCCCGGTCCAGAGGAAGCCGGCCTCGCGGTCGAGGAGCGCGATCGCGTCGGGCGTGTGGCCCGGGACGGCGACGACTTCGAGCGTGCGTCCCCCCAGGTCGATCCCGTGTCCGTCGTCGACGAAGGCGTCGATCTCGAAGGCGGGCGTGTGGTAGTTGTCCGCCGTGATCCCCGCGGGCAGGGCCCGGCAGAGCGCGCTCGCGTCCACCTCTCCCCGCACTTCGGCGTTCGTGCGGCCGCGGGCCCGCGTGCGGGTGAACTCCGTGTCCATGGCAAGCACGCGCTCGAACTCTGCGTTGCCCCCGACGTGGTCCATGTGCGTGTGCGAGTTGAGGACGGTCACGGGCAGCGCCGTGAGCTCGTCCACCACGGCGCGGATGCGGCCGATCCCCATCCCCGTGTCGAACAGGAGGGCGCCCTCCTCGCCCAGGATCAGGTAGGAGATGACCTCCTGGAACTGTAACGGTTCGTAGATCGCATACACGCCGGGGGCGACGCGATAGACCTCGAACCAGTCATCCCTGACCTCGACGCGCTCGAGGTCGGCGTACTGCGAGCGGGGCACGTTCGAGCAGAACCCCGCCGTCGCGGCGCGCGATTCCGGGGCCGAGTCGCCTCCGGGCGCGCAGGCGAGCGTGCCCCCGGCCAGCGCGACCGCGGCCGCCAGCCGGAGGATCGCTCCGCGCACTGCGCTAGTCCTGCTCCGTGGTGATGACGCGGCCCACCCTCGCCTGGAGCATCCGGTTGAACTCCGCGAGTTCGTCGGCCAGCACCGCCTGCAGCCGCACGATCACTTCATCGATCTGGTCGCTGAGGAGTTGCGCGACCTCGGCGTGCTGATCGGTGGGCGGGAAGTCGGCCGTGCCGACCGCTCCCTGAAGATAGGACAGCCGGCCGCTGATCATCGAGGCCCAGCGCACCCCATCCGGCCCCGTGTTCTTGAGCTGCACGAGTTCGCCCTCCACCTCGATGAGCGACTCGTCGAGCGCCTCTCCCGCCTCGAGCACGTCCTCCGCGTCCCCCGCCTCCTCGAGCACCGGTCGCAGGTCGTAGATCTGCCGCCGCAGAAGTTCGATCTGGTTGACGGCATCGGCGAGCCGGTTCCGATCCTCCACGATGTCGTCGAGCAGCGCCTTCTGCGCGAGGATGTCCGCCATCGAGCCCTCGGAGCTGGGATCGCGGAGGACCGTCAGCTCCTCGGACCCCACGTCCTCGCCGTCCACCACCAGCGTCACCGTGTACGTGCCCGGGGGCTCGCGCGGCCCGCCGCCGAAGCCGAAGAAGCCGCCCCCGGCCGTGCGGGAGACCTCCGGCATCGGCATCCAGTCCGCGAACTGCGGCTTCGTGCGGTACTCGATCGGCTTCGCGTCGGGTCCGCGGAAGTTCCACCACACCCGGTTGAAGCCGTCGTGGCTGGAGCCGTCGAGCGTGGCCAGCGTGTCGCCCTCGGCGTTCTCCACGCGGACCCGCACCTCGCGGCCCTCCCCGTCGCCGAGCCAGTAGTTGATCGACGCCCCGTTGGGCGGGTTCTGACCCACGGACCAGTCCTCGTACATGATCTGGGGCTCGGAGATGTCGTTGAAGCGGTACGCGTCGCGCGGCGCGAACAGGTGCGCGTCGGAGGCCGCGATCTCGGGCGTGAGCTGCTGCACCGCGCTCAGGTCGTCGAGGATCCAGTAGCCGCGGCCGTACGTCCCGGCCACGAAGTCGTTGAAGTGCTCCTGGATGATGAGCCCGTAGTACGGCGACGGCGGGAGGTTCGGCATGAAGAGCTGCCAGCTCTCCCCGTCGTCGTAGCTGATGTAGACGTTCGTCTCGGTGCCGAGGTAGAGGAGGCCCGGCCGCACCGGGTCCTCGAGCAGGTAGCGCGTGTAGTCGACCGGATAGTTATCGACCCCGTCGGTGATCTGCGTCCAGGTCTCGCCGAAATCGTCCGTCTTGTAGGCGCGCGCGTCGAAGTCGCCCACCTGGTGGTGCTCGATCGTGATGTAGGCCTTGGCGACGTCGAAGCGGGAGGCGTCGATGCTCCGCACGATGCCGTCGGGAGGCAGGTTCGGGATGTTCTCCGTGACGTTCGTCCACGTTGCGCCGTCGTCGCGGCTCACCTGCACGAGCCCGTCGTTCGTGCCGGCCCAGAACACGCCCTGTTCGATGGGCGACTCGTCGAAGGCGTAGATCACGCAGCAGAACTCCACGCCGATGTTGTCCGGCGTGAGCCCGCCGGAGATCGTCATCCGCTCCCGGTTGTTCGTGGAGAGGTCGGGGCTGACGACCTCCCAGCTCTGGCCCCGGTTTCGCGTGCGGTGCACGTGCTGGCTCGTGACGTAGATCGTCTCGTTGTCGTGCGGGGAGATGAGGAGGGGGAAGGTCCACTGGAAGCGGTAGCGGATCTCCTCCGCCGGATATCCCATCGTGGACTCGGGCCACACCTCGACGTCGCGGAACTGGCCGCGCTCCCGGTCGTGCCGCACGACGATGCCGCCGACCGCGCCGGCGCCGGAGGCGCTCGACCACACGATGTTCGGGTCGGTGGGGTCCGGCGTCGCGAAGCCGCTCTCGCCGCCGCCCACGGTCGTCCAGTCGCCGCGCGGGATGAGTCCGCGCGCCCAGAAGCCGCTGTAGCGCGTGTTCGACGGCCCGTGGTAGGAGGGCCCGTCCTGCCGGTTCCCCATCACGTTGTAGGGGATCTCGTTGTCCACCGTGACGTGGTACATCTGCGCGATCGGCAGCTGCATGCGCGACCACGACTTCATCCGGTTCTCCGTGATCGCGACGCCGCTGTCGCCGCCGATGAAGACGCGGTCCGAGTTCTCCGGATCGACCCAGATGTCGTGCAGGTCCCACCCCGGGGCCTGCGGGTCTCCGCCCAGGGGACCGCCGCCGAGGAAGTTGAACATCTCGTACGTCGCGCCCCCGTCCCGGCTCACGCTGAAGCTAGACGAGAGGAAGTAGAGTTCGTCGCGGTCGTCGGAGGCGACGCCGCAGCGGGTGTAGTAGGCCTGCCGGGTCGCGAGGTTGTGGCTGTAGTTCACGAGGCGCCACGTGCGGCCGCCGTCATCGCTGCTCCACAGCTCGCCCGTGTCGGTCTCGTACCCCTCCATCGGCACGCCGTCGCTCGTCTCGATGAGGGCATACACCCGGTCCGAATCCGAGTGGGACATGCAGACGGCGATCTTGCCGAGCGTGCCCGTCGGAAGCCCGTTCCCTTCGAGTTCGGTCCACGTGTCGCCGCCGTCCATCGTCAGGTGGAGACCGCTCCCCGGCCCGCCGCTGTCGCGCTTCCACGTCTTGAGATCGATGTCCCACATCGTGGCGAAGATCTTCCGTGGGTTCGCCGGATCCATGACCATGTCGTAGGCGCCCGTCCCGCGGTCCACGAAGAGGACCTTCTCCCACGAGGCGCCACCATCGGAGGTGCGGTACACGCCCCGCTCGTCGGATTCCGCGTAGGCGTGGCCGAGCGCCGCCACGTACACGACGTCCGCGTCGGTCGGGTGGATCAGGATGCGGCCGACGCGGCCGGTCCCCTCCAATCCCATGTGGGTCCAGCTCTCGCCGCCGTCCGTCGACTTCCAGACGCCGTTCCCGATCGAGACGTTCGAGCGGATCGAGGTTTCGCCGGTCCCCGCCCATACGACCGCGTGGTCGCTCGGGGCGACGGCGAGGGCGCCGATGGAGTGCACGGGCTGGTCGTCGAACACGGGCCGCCAGTGCAGCCCGGCGTCGTCCGTCTTCCAGATGCCGCCGGTCGCGGCGCCGGCGAAGTACGTGTCGCGGTCGCCGGGGACGCCCGCGACCGAGGAGACGCGGTTGCCGACGGGTCCGATGTGGCGCGCCCGCAGCCCCTCGTACTGCTCCGGCGTGAGTTGCTGCGCGCCCAGCGGCACGGCGGCGGCGAGGGCGAGGGCGAGACTGATGGAGAAGCGGCGAACGTTGGACATGGCTCTCTGCCTCGTGAAACGGGTCGTTTGAGCGAGGAAACGTGCGGCCCCGGACGAATGCGGGCCAGAGCCCGCGGGACCGGAGACGGGGCGCGGGCTCGGCCGGCGGCTCCTGTCTCCGCTAGGAACCCGCCGCGACGGGAAGTTCGACGCTCGACGGATGGGTCGCGGAGCGGTACACGCGCACGGTCGGCGGGTCCTCCGACACCTCTTCCGCGTTGTCGCGGTCGGCGCCCATGACCGTTACGCGCAGCCGGTGGCCCGCGTTGAAGACGGTCGAGGTCGGGTGCAGATCGAGCCGCAGTTCGGCCGGCTCGTCCGGAAGCGGTTCGACGTCGCTCGCGTAGCTGCGCTGGAAGGGGAGGCCGAGGTTGTCCCACGGCGCGTCCGCGAGCTCGCGATGCGAGGCGCGAAGCACGCCCTCGGTCACGTAGCGGGAGGATCCCTCCGCGTCCACTTCCTCGAGCAGCACGAAGAAGTCGGCGTCCCGCGTCGACGAGGTCACCCACAGCGTCACGACCGGGTGGCCCGTGACCGTGAGGTCGGACACCAGCGGCGGAGTCGTGTAGGTCAGCGACTTCGCATCGGTGTCGCGCAGGTCCGGGTACACCATCTCCGGCGCCGCCCCGACGGCGTTGTCCCAGCGGCTGGAGGTCCCGGTGGTCGTCGAGAGATCGACCAGGTACTCGTCGAACGCGGCCTCGGCCGTGGGTGCGTCGGGCGAGAGCCCGCCGTCGTTGACCGATGCGACGCTCCCGCTCGCCCCGGGCGCGAGGAAGAGGCGTTGGCTCGTCGTTTCCGGCGGCCACACGTCGGACGACACCCAGCGCCAGTCGCCGGGATCGTTCATGATGGCGTAGTGGATCGGCGCCTCGTCGAGCACGCCGTTGTCGATGCCCTTGAGCCAGTAGTCGAACCAGCGGTGCTGCTCCACCGCGTACAGCTCGATGCGTTCGGCCATCAACGCGGGGTCGGGCATGCCGGAGTGGGGCCAGGCCCCGATGCCCAGCTTCTGCGGCCCGCGGTAGTTCGCAAACCAGAGCGTGGCGTCGGTGACGAAGATGTCGTACCAGCCGTTCCAGTGGTACGCCGGAACCCCCGCCTCGAGCACGTCTTCGAGCACGCCGCTGGGTCCGTGGCGCTCCCACGCCAGCTCGGGCGCCGCATGATCCCGATAGCGCCCCGCGCCGTACTGCTCGAGCACGTCCCAGTTGTCCTCGTGCTCCTCCATCGCCTGCCGCAGGAGCACCCCCTCGACGTCCTCGTCCACCGCCGGGGCCGGAATGGAGACGTCGAACTCGCGAGTCAGGCCACCCCAGTGCCCGATGAGGTCATCCCGGTACACGCCGCCGGGATACATGAGATCGTACATGTCGAGGGCCGCGACATCCGGGAAGATCGCCTTGAGCGCCGGCGGGTTGCGGGACGCGGCCATGTACTGCGTGATCCCCAGGTAGGAACCGCCGTACATGCCGACGTTGCCGTCCGACCAGGGCTGCGAGGCGAGCCACTCGATGAGTTCGACCGCATCGGTCGTCTCCGACTCCGAGAACAGCCCCTCGTAGCGGCCGAAGGAGGCCCCGCTCCCCCGCACACCGGCCGCCGCCACCACGTAGCCGTGGAGGACGAGGCGCTGGAGATCCTCGTTCGCGTCGACCTGGGAGCGGATGTCCGGGAGCGGATCCAGGTCCGGCGCGATCACGCGGAGGATCCGGCCCGGATTGCGGTGATAGCGGGAATGCGTCCACACGACCGGCAGGGGCTCGCTCTCCGGCGCGCCCCCAAGCGCCGGGCGGGTGACCTCGACCGCCAACCGCACGCCGTCGCGCATCTCGACGTAGCGGGAGGTTGTGACCCAGCCGTCGTACCGGGGCTCGCTGTACCCCTCGTAGCGGCCGAACTCCGACACGCGGTCGGGCGCTTCTCCTCCGGCGTCGTCGGTGCCGGGTTCGGCGGCACATGCCGCCAGAAGGGCGGGCAGGAAGATGGCGGTGATTCTCCTCATGTCGTTCTCGTCCCGCTCGTCAGTTGTAGGCCGGGAGCCCGGTCGCGTCGTGTCCGAGGATGAGGGAATGGATGTCGTGCGTGCCCTCGTACGTATAGACCGACTCCAGGTTCGCCATGTGACGCATGGAGGCGTACTCGGCGAGGATCCCGTTCGCGCCGAGCAGCCGCCGCGACTCGCGGGCGCACTCGCAGGCCATGTTCACGTTGTTTCGCTTCGCGAGGGAGACGTGCTGCGGCCGCATCGTGCCCTCGTCCTTCATCCGGCCGAGCCGGAGGCAGAGAAGCTGCGCCTTCGTGATCTCGGTGAGCATGTCCGCGATCCGGACCTGCTGGATCTGCGTCTGCGCGATCGGCGTCCCGTCGAACTGCACGCGGTTCTTCGCGTACTCGACCGACTCCCGGTAGCAGGCCATGGCGGCGCCGACGGCCCCCCACGAGATCCCGTAGCGCGCCTGCGTGAGACACTTCAGCGGGCTCTTGAGCCCCCCGCTGCCCGGGAGGAGGTTCGTGCGCGGCACCCGCACGTCCTGCAGCACGAGTTCGGAGGTGTCGGAGGCCAGGAGGGAGAGCTTCCCCTTCTGGTCGCTGGCGGAGAAGCCGTCGCGCCCCGTCTCGACGATGAAGCCGCGGATCGAGCCGACGTCGTCCAGGTCCCCGGTCTTGGCCCAGATCACCGCCACGTCGGACAACGACCCGTTCGTGATCCACATCTTGGCGCCGTTGAGGACCCACTCGTCGCCGTCCTCCACGGCCCGCGTGATCATCCCGCCGGGGTTGGAGCCGAAGTCGGGCTCGGTGAGGCCGAAGCAGCCGATGGACTCGCCGCTCGCCAGCCGCGGCAGCCACTCGCGCTTCTGTTCCTCCGATCCGAAGGCGAAGATCGGGTACATGACGAGGGCGCCCTGCACCGAGACGAAGGAGCGGATGCCCGAGTCCGCCCGCTCGAGTTCCTGCATGATGAGGCCGTAGGCCACGTTGTTGAGGCCGGCGCAGCCGTATTCCTCGGGGAGGTTCGCCCCGAAGAAGCCGAGTTCTCCCATCTGCGGGATGAGTTCCCGCGGGAACGTGCGTTCGATGTAGTGGTGGCCGATGATGGGCAGGACTTCCTGGTCCACCCACTCGCGCACCAGATCCCGAATCGCGATCTCCTCTTCGTGCAGGAGCGCATCGAGATCGAAGTAGTCGACACCCTCGAAAGTCATTCGTGAATTTCTCCGGATTCCGGGCAGCCCTTGGCCGCGGGATGAGGGACGGCGGACGAATCCGCGCGGAAACAATGGACGCCGAGCGCGACGCCGGCCGCGGCGAGAAGGATGCCCGCGGCGACCCCCGGCCAGCCGTACACATGCGCGTTGATGACGAGGACGATCCCGACCATGGTGGCGAGCGCCGCTGCCGGAAGCCCCAGCACCGTCCGGATGCCGGCGCGCTTGCCGGGCCGGACGCCTAGCGGCCGAGCCGCCATCGAGTGTAGCCCTTCACGACCTCGCGGCCGATGCGGAAACCCAGATAGTACGCGGCCACAAGCGGCAGCCCCCACGCGTACGCGGGCAGGAAACCGAGGTCGGGAGAGGAGCGGAGCCAGATGACGACCCAGACGGCGAACGGCAGCGTGATGCACGCGGCGACCACGTGCCGCCAGAGCCGCATGCGCCGCTGCATGCGGGGCCCGCAGGCTTCGCACCAGTCGTCGGCGTCCAACTGTCCCTTGGGAAACATCTGGCCGCAGGCGCCGCACATCACGCCCTTGAAATGAAGCTCTTCCATCCGCTCGCGCTCCGTGCCGGTCCTTCCGCGCCGGTCATTCACCGGCGGCATCCAGTCGCTCGATGACGGCGCCGGCGAACTCCGCCGTGCTCGCGGAACCGCCGAGGTCCGGAGTATAGCCGGCGCGCTCCTGCAGGGTCCGGTGCAGGGCGGCGCGGATGCGCGCGGCCACCTCGGGTTCATCCAGGTGGTCGAGCAGGAGGCAGCCCGCGAGCAGGAGGGAGGTGGGGTTCGCGATCCCCTTCCCCGCGATGTCCGGCGCCGATCCATGCACCGCCTCGAAGATCGCCGCCCGCTCGCCCAGGTTCGCGCCCGGCGCGAAGCCGAGCCCGCCAATGAGTCCGGCCACCTGATCCGAGAGGATGTCGCCGAACATGTTCTCGGTGACGATCACGTCGAAGCGGTGCGGGTCCAGTGCCAACTGCATCGCCGTGGCATCCACGATCTTCTCGTCGAATTCCACCCTTCCCTCGTATTCGGCCGCGACGTTGCGCCCGACCTCGAGGAAGAGACCCTGCGTGTACTTGAGGATATTCGCCTTGTGGACGAGGGTCACGAGACGCCGGTCGTGGGCGAGGGCGTACTCGAACGCGAAGCGCACGATGCGGCGAGACCCGTAGCGCGTAATGAGCATGACGGATTCGGCGACGGCGCGCGGATCGTTCTCCATCCCGATGAAGTGCTCGATGCCGGCGTAGAGGCCCTCCGTATTCTCCCGCACGATGACGAGGTCCACGTCCTGGTAGCGGGCGGCCGGGAGCAGGGTGACCGCGGGCCGGACGTTCGCGTAGAGGTCGAAGTGCTTGCGGAGCGCGACGTTCACCGACCGGAAGCCGGAGCCGATGGGGGTCGTGAGCGGCCCCTTGAGGGCGACCCCCGTCGCCTCGATCGCTTCGAGAGTCGCCTGCGGAAGCGGCTCTCCGGCCGCTTCCATCGCGGTGACGCCGCCGAGGCACTCGCGCCAGCGGATGGGCGCGCCGGCGGCCTCCAGGATCGCAACCGTGGCTTCGGATATCTCCGGGCCGATGCCGTCACCCGGGATCAACACGACGTCGTGTAGCGGCTTCATGGTCACGAAGGTGCGAGTTGATCGGCCACGCGCAACGCGAGCGTGGTGAGCGCGAATGGGGACGCGGCCTCCGCGACCGCCCCCGCGACGGGGCCGTGCCAGAGCACGGCGCTGCGCCGCACGTCGATGACGGCGAGTTGCAGCACGGCTCGGCTCTCCCGATACGAGACCGCGAGCGGCAGGACGACGAGGCGGGCCCCGAAGAGGGCGGCCACCTGGCGGAGCTGCGTGTGGAGCGGTTCGTAGAGTTGCGCCCGGGAATCCGGCGCGACGAGCAGGCCCTGGTAGGCGAGCCGCCCCGGGTCGACGTCGATCATCGGGTTGCGGGCGAGGCGAGCCTCCACGGCGGGCGCGAGAGCCCAATGTGCGGCCCCCTCCTCCTCGCCGAACGCGAACTCGATCTCGGCGTTGAGAAGATCGATCGTGCGCCGTGCGCTCCCCGTCCCCCCGACCCACGTCCCTCCGGGATCCGGCAGTGCGGACTGCACGGGAAGGACGACGACCGGCACGCCCGCGGGCACCGCCGGAGGGTTGTCGGCCGGAGGCTGCTGCGCCGCCAGCGCCCCCGCGGAGAGAAGGGCGAGCGTGCAGGACGACGCTGTCCGGCGTCTCATGCCCGCGCCGCTTCGACGCGGGCGATCTCGGCCTCGATTTCCTCCTGCGAGAGCGTGTGGTCGCACTTCTTGGCGAGTCCGAACAGCGCCTCGCACAGGGCCTCATCCCCCCCGTCGTATCCGTGCTGGCTCAGCCAGAAGCGGACGTTGCTGAGACCGGACACCGGAGAGATCTCGATGGTCTGTCTCCGCCCCACGATCGAAGCCGGGACGCCGCTGTACACGCGGTCCTCCAGCCAGCCGTCCCCCTTCTGCATGGCCTTGATGATCGCGGCCGCGTGTACGCCGGTCCCGGTCCGGAAGGCGTCGTCCCCGATGACCGGATAGTTGTGGGGTACCTCGACGCCGCACATCTCCGCCGTGAGGCGGCAGTAGTCCGACAGCCGGTCGATCGGGTGATCGTGCGTCCCGAGCAGGTGGAGGTTCACGAGCAGCAGATCCATCTCGACGTTGCCGATCCGTTCGCCGATCCCGAGCGCGGTGGCATGCACCCGGTCGACACCTTCCTCGATCGCCGCCAGCGCGTTCGCCAGCCCGAAGCCGCGGTCTCGATGTCCGTGCCAGTCGATCTTCACGGATTCTCCGGTGCCGGCCACGATGTCCTTCGCGAAACGTACGAGTCGCCGCACGCCGTGGGGCGTCGAGTGGCCGACGGTGTCCGCGAGGCAGATCCGCCGGGCCCCCGCCTCGACCGCGGCCGAGAAGAGCCGGGCGAGCGTCCGGGGCCGCGACCGCGTCGTGTCCTCCGTCACGTACATGACATCGAGTCCCTCGCCGATGGCGAACCCGATGGCGTCGCGCGTCGAAGAGAGGATCTGGTCCACATCCCAGTTCTCGGCGTACTGGCGGATCGGCGAGCTTCCGATGAAGGTGGCGACCTCGATGTTCAGGCCGGTCGCCTGCTGGACGCGCGCCACGGGCTCGATGTCGGCCTTGACCGTGCGGGCGGCCGCGTTGGCCTCGATCGGGAGTTCGCAATCGGCGATCTCCCGAGCCAGCGCGAGGCACGCTTCGTAGGCGCGGGGACCGGCACCCGGAAGGCCGATGTCGACCGCGTGGATGCCGAGGTCCACCATGAGGTGGAGGAGTTCGATCTTCTTCCCGATGGGCGGGTCCTTGACAGACGGATTCTGGAGGCCGTCGCGCAGCGTTTCGTCGTCCAGTTCGACCCGGGTCGCCGCGTAGTCGTGGCTCCCCGGAAGCGCGTTCCAGTCGTATATGAGTTCGTCCTGGCTCACGTCCGCTCGCCTTCGACGACGCCGTCGTCTCCCACGTTCACTCTCCCGCGCACGCCGCGCAGCGTCACACGGTCCCCGACGAGCGAATCTACGAGATCGCAGTCGTCGATGACGCTGTCCGCGCCGACGATGGTGTGGCGGAGGCGCGAACCCCGGACCCGGCATCCGGATGCGACGCTCACGTTCGGGCCGACTTCGGACGTCTCGACGATGGCATCCGCCGCGACCGCAATGGCCCCGTCGACGGCGACGGAGTCCGGGAGATCCGGATCTCCTCCGTGTCCGCGTTCGAGCATGATCCGGTTGGTCTCGAGCAGCGTCTCGGGCTTCCCGCAGTCAAACCAGCCGCCCACTTCCGCCGTATGGAGACGTGCGCCACGGTCGATCATGTACTGGAACGCGTCCGTGAGGAAATACTCGCCAAGGTGGGGATCCAGGTCCATCACATGCCGAACCCCCTCGAACAGCAGCTCATGGTCCTTCACGTAGTAGACGCCGATGTTCGCGAGCTTCGATACGGGTTCCGATGGCTTCTCGATGATCCGCTTCATGTATCCCGCTTCATCGGTGAGGATGACGCCGAACCGCTGGTAGTCCTCGACCTCCTTGGCCCAGATGATGCCGGATGCGGACGCGTGGCGGTGCAGCACGCCGAAGTCGGCATCGAAGAGCGTGTCCACGAAGACGATGATGACCGGCCCGGTCACGTGGGGTTCCGCCAGCGCAATCGCGTCCGCCGTACCGCGCTGGGTGGCCTGCTCCACGTAGGTGACGGAGAGGCCCGGGAACTCCTCCGCCATGAAAGCCCGGATCTGGCCGGCGAGGTGCCCGGTGATGCAGATGAACTCGTCGACGCCCTCGGCTCTGAGTTGCTCGACCACGTAGGAAAGCACGGGCCGATTGGCCACGCGGAGTAAGGGTTTGGGACGGCTGTGGGTGTGGGGACGGACCCTTGTACCCATTCCCGCCAACGGTATTATGGCCTGCATGTTAAGCCGTCAGAGTTTCGGGAGAGTGGTCCTGCTGTCTGCGGGGGCCGGGAGCCCGGGCCAACCGGGCCCCGCGGACCGCAAAGTTATCCGTCCGCGGCGGACGCGGGCAACCGCGGACCGAGGATTTCCGGGGTGACGGAGGCATCTCCCGACGGCGGGCAGGCTGGCGGGCTCTCCCGCTGGTTTCACCAGAATTCGGCGGATACCCGCGCGCCGGGCGGGCCCGAACCGCGCCTCTACGAGGTGGCCTTCTCCCGCGTCTGGGACCAACTGCTGAAATACGTCAGGCGGCGCTGGTGGTGGACGCTCGCCCACCGTGACGAAGACCTCGGACTCATCTCCGTGCGGTGCGTGGTCCCGCTCCTGCGGTGGGTCGATGACCTGACGATCTGGGTTGCCCTGGATTCGAACGGGCTCACGCGGGTCGAGGCGTTCTCGCGCGCGCGGCGGCGAAATTTCGATCTCGGCATGAACCGGCGAAGGATCCGGGGCATGCTGAAGTCGCTCGACAGGGCCCTGGGACCGCGAGCCAGGCTGCCCGACCCCGCTCCGGGCGGGGACGCGTGGGACGCGCCGGGGGAGACGTGATCGGGCGATGGCTGCCCGGGGCGGCGGGTGCCGCCCTGGTCCTCTTCGCCTGTGCGGGACCCCCGCCGGACGGAACGACGGAGGCTCGCGGAGAAATCGCCGGCGAGCCGCTCACGCCGGCGGTCGACGCACGCTACCTGACGCACCTGCTCTTCGCGGCCGTCGACGGGACGGCGTTCATCGGCTCGTTCGATCAGACTGCCGAGGGCGAGGATCTGCGCCTTGACTACGACGTGCGGCTCGTGGACGGCGATGCGTGGCAGCCCCTCGTTCTGACGCGCGACACGATGCCCGTGGCCCGGGCGGCGTGGCGCCTTCTGCCGACGCCGGCGATGGCGGTGCGTGTCGGCGATGCCGGACAGATCGTGAGTCTTCTGTTCAGCGAACCCGAGGGCGAAGACATCGATGCGGTGCGTCTCATAGCGGGTGAGGAAGTGTCTGTCTGGACCGGACCCACGGGCCAGCGGGAGTCGCTTGGGATCGCGGCGCTGGAGATGAGCGACAGGGCCGTGCCCGGCATCCTCTTTTTTCGTCGCGCCGCCCGGGCGCTGAGCATCCCCGTCGCGGTGACGGATGGTCAAACGTTCGTGTTCGCCGACTCGCTCGGGAACGGCCTCGTCGTCCACGCGGGCACCATCGGCCAGCCGGCCGTCGCCCACACCTGGCTGCACGGCGTCGACGCGGCCTGGGGCGACGTGACGCTCGAGCCGCCGGATCCGGGCGGGACCGGCGGCTCGGCCTCCGCCTGGCGGTTCGAGATCTCCGGTACGACGGTCCGTGGGAGTTTTCGGCCGCTGCCCGACGAGGACCCCGGCGATGGGACGCTCATCCGCATGGAGGCCATCGTCTACGTCGGAACGGAGGTGCTTGACTTCAACGGGTTTGCGGCCACGCTGCCTTCTCCCTGATGGAATTCGACTGGCTGCGTGCCCTCGTCACGGTGGCCTTCGGCGCCCTGGCGGGCGGGATTACGAACCGGATCGCCGTCTGGATGATCTTTCATCCCTACCGTCCACCGAAGATTCTGGGCCGCCCCGTCCGCTGGCTGCAGGGAGCGGTGCCGAAGAATCAGAAGCGGCTGGCGGATTCGGTCGGTGGCGTCGTCGGCGGGGCGCTCCTCACACCGGAAGACATCACCGCCGAACTGCGGGAACTCGAGTCCGCTTTTCGGGAGCGACTGCGGGAACTGGCGATCGAACTCAGCGAGGGCGAGCAGCCCGCGCTGGCCGATCTCCTCCCCGAGGCCGCGCTCGCAGAGGTCCGTGACATCCTCACGCAGATTCTCGGGCAGGGCCGGGAGTTCCTGGCCGGGACGCTCGATTCCCCGGATTTCGGGGATGAATCCGGGCGCCTCCTCGAATCGATCCGGGAGTCGCTGAGCGACGAATCGCTCGCGCAGACGCTGGAGCCGGAACGGATCGCCGCCATCCGCGAAACGATGGACGGCTGGCTCGCGCGGCTCGTCGATTCGTCAGCCTTCGAGATGACGGTACGCCGCCACCTGGACGAGGCCGCGCGGCAACTGCTCAGGCCGCACCGGACGTTCGAGCAGCTGATTCCCGCGGGGCTCGTGGCCGCGCTGGAGCACGCGATCAAGGACTACCTTCCGGTCGCGATCGAGCGTTTGAGCCGACTGCTGGACGACCCGGACGCGAGGAAGCGGATCGAGCATGTGCTCGGGGAGCTGTTCGACCGCTTCATGCAGGACCTCCGCTTCCACCAACGCGTCGTGGCCCGCCTCATCGTCACCGAGGAAACGGTGACGCACGCGCTCGACACCCTGCGCGAGGAAGGCGCCGACCGCCTCGGCGGCGTGCTGCGCGAACCGGAGGTCCAGACGGCGATCGCGCGGCACGTGAACGATGGCGTCGTCGAGTTCCTCCGGCACCCTCCTTCGGAGGTCATCGGCGGCGCGGGCGATCCCCAGGTCGAGAGCGCGCTCGATGCGTTGGCGGAGTGGCTC
The DNA here is from genome assembly GCF_947581735.1 of Candidatus Palauibacter soopunensis. Taxonomy (NCBI): domain Bacteria; kingdom Pseudomonadati; phylum Gemmatimonadota; class Gemmatimonadia; order Candidatus Palauibacterales; family Candidatus Palauibacteraceae; genus Candidatus Palauibacter; species Candidatus Palauibacter soopunensis. The sequence goes on along the minus strand of NZ_CANPVT010000040.1, from coordinate 47,418 downwards.
GTGAAGGCGGCGCGGGATCCGGGCTCGCGCGCCTTCCTGCTCGACCGACTCGAGGGACTGCTCCAGCGCTTCGGGGAGAGGAGCTGGGCGGACGTGCTCCGTGCCGTTCCGGCCGACCGCGTGGCGGCTTCGCTCGCCGCGGGATTTCGGTCCGACGCGGGACGTGCCCTCTTCGACTCGATCGCCGAGCCGATGGCGGACCGGCTCCTTCACACGCCGATCGGGCGGCTCGGGCGTTTCCTGCGCGAGGACGCCGCGGTACGGCTGGCGGATACGCTGGCCGCGCCCTCGTGGGACTGGATCGTCAACCGGGTGCCCGAGGTGGCGGGGCGAATCCGGATCGCCGAACGTATCTCGACGAAGATCGAGAACTTCTCCATCGAGCGGATCGAACACCTTGTTCGCGATATCAGCCAGCGTGAATTCGACCTCATTGTGCGGCTCGGCTACCTGCTCGGCGCCGGCATCGGCACCGGACTCGTGATTCTCGATTCCCTGCCGGTGCTCGAATTCATCCGGGGACTGTTCGGATGAGGCCGGCGCGCGCCGCCGCCGGCGCCGTCGCGTGCGGCATCGGTCTCGCCGTGTTCGCCTGCGCCTCGCCCGACACGGCGATCGACCGAACGGAGGGCACGGGGGAGCTTCGGGGGCTGGCGGTCGAACAGCCGTTCGAGGCGCCGGAGTTCACCCTCACGGACTCCCGGGGGCGCCGGTTCGACTTTCGGCCGGAGACCGCGGGGTCGCTCACGCTGCTCTTCTTCGGTTATACGCATTGCCCCGACATCTGTCCGGTGCAGATGGCGGTGCTCGGGGCCGCCCTCGACGACCTTTCGTACGCGGACCGCCGCGAGATCGAAGTCGTCTTCGTGACAACGGATCCCGCGCGCGACACGCCGGACCGGCTGCGGAGCTGGCTGGACCTCTTCGACGCCTCCTTCGTCGGCCTCACCGGGGAGGGCGAGACCGTGAACGAGATCCAGGCCGGATTCCACCTGCCGCCCGCGCAGATCGAAGAGACCTCGCCCCCGCCGGGCGCGGGAGAGCCTTATTTCGTGGGACACGCGACGCCGGTCGTCGCCGTGACGGGCGACGGCCTGGTGCGGGCGCTGTACCCGAGCGGCGTGCGGCAAACCGACTGGCGGCACGACCTCCCCCTGCTCCTGCGTCTCAACCGGTCGGTTTCGCAGCCGGCGGGCGAAGCGGGCACGGGCGACGACTGAGGCCTCGCGATGCAATGGTGGTGTGCGGCCCAGAGCATCCCCTGGGACTGGTCGTGGCGCCCCTATCCGGGCGTCTGGCTCTTCATCGCGCTCCTGTGCCTCGCCTACCGCGCCTTCACCCGTGGCGCCGCGCCTTCGCGGCTGGAGATCGCCCGCTTCGCCGGCGGCGCGCTCACGCTCTGGATCGCGCTGGACTGGCCGGTGGGCGCGCTCGGTTCGGGATACCTGGCTTCGGTGCACATGGTGCAGTTCCTCCTCATCGCGCTGCTCGCCCCGCCTCTCCTCATCGCGGGGCTTCCGCGCGCGGCGCTGGAGCGAGTGCGCCGCGGCAGGACGACCTCCGTCCTCGGGTTCGTCACGCGGCCGCTCATCGCGCTGCTGCTGTTCAATGCGGTCGTCATCGCGACGCACTGGCCGGAGGTCGTGGACGGGCTGATGGCCTCGCAGGCGGGCTCGCTCGCGCTCGACATGGCCTGGCTGGGCGGCGGACTCGTCTTCTGGTGGCCCGTCGTGAGTTCGATCCCGCACCGACCGCGTTTCCCGCTCGGCGTGAGAATCTGCTATCTGATCGCGAGCACGGTGTTGATGACGCTGCCGTATGTCTTCCTGACGTTCGCGGAACTCCCGTTCTACGCGACGTACGAACTCGCGCCTCCGGTGGGCACGCTCTCCGCGGGTGAGGACCAGCGGCTGGCCGGGCTGATCATGCGGATCGGCGGAGGCACGATCCTGTGGACCGCGGCGGGCGTCATCTTCTGGTTCTGGTACCGCGCGGAGAACGACGCCGCCGGCTGAGGCGGGGCGTCGCCACGGACCGCTAGTCGCTCACCTGTTCGGAGACCCAGTCCACGTAGGGTGGGGAGCCGGCGGCCACGGGAATGAAGAGGACCTCGGGGACATCGTACGGGTGGAGTTCGCGGATGCGGCGCTCGACGGCATCGCTGCGGGCCGCGGCCGTCTTGAGGATGCCGAGGGCTTCCGCTTCCTCGCACACCTCGCCCTCCCATCGATAGACGGAGGTCACGCCGTTCACCACGTTCAGGCAGGCGATGAGCCGTTCGTCGACGAGGGTCCGCCCGAGCCGCACGAGTTGTTCGCGGTCAGGCCCCGTGACGAGCCCAACCACGACGTCGCTCACGGGCGATCCCGCTCTTTCTCCCGCCCGCTCATGGCGTCCTCGGCCCGCTCGTAAAGCGCTTCGATCGCATCGGCGAAACGGGTCTCGATCACGCGACGCTTGACCTTCAGCGTCGGCGTCAACTCCCCGCCCTCGACGGTGAACGGCCCGGGGACGAGAAGCACGTCGCGCGGCCGCTCGTAGTGCGCGAAGTCGCGGCAGCATTCCCCTACGGCCCGTTCGACCATTTCGCGCGTCCGGGCGTCCGTGACGAGGTCGGCGTCCGCCGCTTCTTCGACTCCGTGCAGTTCCGGACGGACGGCCTCGAATTCGGGCACGACGATGACGATCGGGAACTTTCGCCCGTCGCCGAGCATCACGGCTTCCGCCACCATCGGGTGCAGCTTGATCGCCGCCTCGACGGGCTGAGGGGCGATGTTCTTTCCGTAGGCGGTGATGATGAGGTCCTTCTTGCGGTCCGTGATCCGGAGGTATCCGTCCTCGTCGATCTCGCCCACGTCGCCCGTGTGGAACCAGCCGTCCTCGTCGATGGCCTCGGCCGTCGCTTCGGGCTTGTTGTAGTAGCCCGCCATGATCTGCGGCCCGCGGACGAGGATCTCCCCGTCCTCGGCGATCCGGATTTCGGTGCCGGGGATCGGTTTCCCGACCGTGCCGAGGCGGATGGCGTCGATCGGATTGAAGCTGACGGCGGGCGAGGTCTCCGTGAGCCCGTACCCTTCGACGATGCGCAGGTGCGCGGCGAAGAAGAAGCGGGCCACGGCGGGCGAGAGGGGGGCTCCGCCGCTCACGAAGTAGCGGATCTGCCCTCCCGTGCGGGCGCGCAGCTTCGAAAAAACGAGGCGGTCGGCGAGCGCGGACTGGAGACGGAGACCCGGCCCGACCCGGCGTCCCTCGAGTTCAGCCATCGCGCGGGCTTCGCCGACGCGACGCGCCCAGTTGAAGATCCCCTGCTTCGCGCCACCCGCCTCCCGGGCGCTGGCTTCGGCCCTCTCCAGCACCTTCTCGAACACGCGCGGAACGGCGGCCATGAAGGTGGGCGAGACTTCGCCGAGATCGCGGGCCACCGTGTTGGGGGACTCCGCGTACGCGACGGTGACCCCCGCTCGCCACATGATGTAGTGGCCGACGGTGCGCTCGAACACGTGGGCCAGCGGCAGGAGCGCAAGGGCCACGTGTGTGGAGTCGATCGGGAAGACCCGCAACGCCATGTCCGCGTTCGAATGGAAGTTGGCGTGCGTGAGCATCACGCCCTTCGGATCGCCGGTCGTGCCCGAGGTGTAGATGAGCGTCGCCAGGTCTTCCGGACGCGTCTTTCGGGCGTGTGTTTCGTACGTCGCCGCGAGCGCTTCGGGCGCGGCCTCGCCGAGGTCGGAGAGGGCGTCCACCTGCATCGTGGCGAGCGAGGACCCCTCGGGCGCCGTCACGGGCCCGAAGGCGATCGCCAGTTCCAGAGCGGGAAGGTCGGCTTCTACCTCCGCGATCTTGTCCAGTTGCTCCTGGTCTTCCACGAATACGGCCCGCGCGCCGGAGTCCGCGAGGATATAGCGCACCTGGTCGGCGGGAAGCACCGGGTAGACGGGAACGGAGGTGAGCCCCGCCATGACGATGCCCCAGTCCGCCAGGGCCCACTCGAGGCGGGTCTGCGAGAGAATCGCGATGCGATCGCCCGGCGCAAATCCCCTTGTCCGGAGCCCGAGCGCGATGGCGCGGGCGCGGCGTCCGATCTCATCGGTGGAGGTCGAAACCCAGACGCCGTCGGCTCCCCGCGTACGCGCCGCGTCATCCCGGGGCCGCGAGAGCCCGTCGAGGAAGAGTTCCGGCAGTGTGCCGGGGCGATAGTCGTCCGGGAGCGGGCTCGAGACCTGCACGCTGCTGGTGCGCGCGCCGCTAGTGGGCGACCGATTCCGCGACCGGCACACCCAGCCGCTGCAGCGTGCGCCGGGCATGCTCGAGATGCCTCGGCTCTTCCCGGTCCCCGCCCGCATAGGCGAGGAACTCCTGAAGGTGCCGCGAGGCGTCCCGCTCGGCGCCCTTCTTCAGCAGGAGGAAAGCCAGGCCGTAGTGCGCCGCGGTGCTGCGCGGGCGCTCCTCGAGGGCGGCCCCGTAGGCGCGAACCGCATCATCGGTCAGTCCAATGTGCGTGTACACCACGGCCATCTGTTCCAGTGTGGCCGGATGCCGCGGGTTGTACTTCAAGGAGAGACGAAACGAGATGAGCGCCTCATGGTAGAGCTCCTGCCGAACCAACTCCACGCCTTCCTCATAGAAGTCCGGCTGTCTCCGTCGGCGCCGTCCGTCACTGTCCCAGATCTTCCACCACACCATGCCACCTCCCCCCCGAGCGAGCTGGATCTTATGTCTCACTCAACCTTCTTCCACACACACCCCCACACATCTGGCGACAACGGGGAATTATAGCGTCTTGTCAAGCTGAGGCAAATTTCGGACTGCGTTCACCGACCCAGATGGTGGCGTCGGAGGCGACTTCCGCGAACTCCGACGTGGCGAGCGAGTCGAGGTCCGCGGGGGCCGGATTCTCCACCACGAGGCGCGCGCCGGGCCGCGCGCAGCGCGTGATCTCGGACAGTTGGAGCGCCATGGGGGCGGCGAGCGCGATGCCGTGCAGTGCGCCGGAGCGGATCGGCCAGCGGTGCGGCGCCGCGCCCAGGAGAGGATCGACGCCGGCAACGAGATCCTCGACGCCCACGGCGGCCGGGGCGGAACCGTCGCCGGGGTCCGGCAGCCAGACGAGTACCTCGAGACGGTCTCCGAGGCGGGCGATGGCAGGGGCGTGCGCGGCAAGTCGCGGGCCAAGGAGCACCACCATGCCGGCCCGGTCGCTCACGCCCAGCAGGGCCGCGAGGCGCAGTGCCGCCTCCGGAGCGGCCGCCCCGGCGGGGCGCGCGGTCCCGGTGCTCGGCGTGGCGCGTCGCGCGGCATCGGAAAGATCGAACCGCATCGTCCCGCCGCGGATGGGCACCTCGATCTCGCACAGGGGACAGCCCAGCCGGCCCTCGACCACGCGACGCGACTCCGCCCGGTCGACGAAGGCGACGAGCCCGGCCGACGACGCGCAGTCGGGACAGTCCAGGACCTCAGCCAGTTCGAGAAACATGCCGCCGCCTCGTACCGTCCCCCGCCGCCCCGCACAGCCTCACGGGCTGCTAGAGCGAGTGTGCCAGGCGGAGGAATTCCTCGCGCGTCCGGTGATCCCGCCGGAACAGGCCGCGCACCGCACTCGTGATCGTCTTCGAGTTCTGCTTCTCGACACCCCTCATCATCATGCAGAGGTGAATGGCCTCCACGACCACCCCGACGCCCTGCGGGTTGAGCGCGTCCTCGATCGCCTGCGCGATCTCCTCGGTCAGGCGCTCCTGAAGCTGAAGCCGGCGGGCGAACACGTCGACGATGCGGGGGAACTTGGAGATCCCGATGATGCGTCCGTTAGGGACGTACGCGATGTGCGCCTTGCCGAAGAAGGGGAGCATGTGGTGCTCGCACAGCGAATAGACTTCGATGTCCTTGACCATGACCATCGAATCGTGGGGTTCCTCGAAGATCGCCGTCCCGATGACCTCGTCAACGGTCTGGCCGTAGCCGCGGGTCAGAAACTCGAGGGCGTCGGCCACGCGTGCCGGCGTCCGGACCAGTCCCTCGCGGTCGGGGTCCTCGCCGAGCAACTCGAGCTGTTCGCGGACGAGACGCGACAGGCGCTCTTCGCTCACGGCCTCCTCCAGGAGTGTTCCGGGATGTCCCCGGACGAATGCGGGGCGCCGCCGCGCCCCGTCCGGGATGCAAAAGGGGCGACCCGTGGGTCACCCCCTCTGTAGAATCAGATGCAAGGGGATTTCTTGAAGCCCTCCGCAACACGGTTCGGCCCCTCCCATCGGTTTCCGCCGTCCCCGCAGGGCATGACGTCCGCCTCCGGATCGGAGACTCTATGGGCAATTGTTGGCTCAAGAAATATGGCCTTGCATCCGTCTCCGTGAACGTTAGTGCGGCTTCGGGTTCGCGGCAAACCCCTGCGGCGCACGCCGAACGGAGCGCCCCGGTGGCGCGCGGCGATCGCCGGCACCATGATGCTTCCGAACATCTCCCCAACGGAGGCGCCATGGCCCGCCGACCCTCGCCGCCACGTTCCGTCGCGTCGTTACAGGAGGTGACGGACGAGCAGCTCGACGCGTACATCCGCACGCGCCTCGCGCTCGCGGGTGTCGATCTCTCCGTGCTTCCCGACGACGACGAGGATGCGCCGGCGGATCAACGCCGCATCCTGGCGTCCGCGCGGCGCTTCCTGAGGTCGACGCCCGGGGCGATCGCCGACTTCGAGTTCGACCCCCTGGGGCCGCCGCCGGCCATCTACCCCGCCGAAGTGACCGCGTGGAACCGTGGGTGAACTGAACCGGCGCCGCTTCCTCGAGCGGATGACGGCGCTGACCGCGACGGCCATGGCGACTCCCGCGACCCTCGGCGCGATTTCGAACACGGGGTCCGGCGTCGGGATGCGACCCTCGGGAGGGACGGGGGCGGGCGGCCGGATCGTGGCGGGGCGCGTGGACGAACTGGACCTGCCGCGGACGGGCCGTCCGCAACCCGCGGACCCGACCGAACTCACGCTCGCGGAGGCGGCGCGACTCCTTCGTGACGGCGGCGTGGGCGCGGTCGAACTCGTGGAGGCGTATCTCGCGCGGATCGGGCGGTGGGACCCCCGCTACCAGGCGTTCAACACGGTGGTTTCCGAGTCCGCGCTGGAGGCGGCCCGGGCCGCCGACCGGACGCGCGGGCGGGCGCCGCTGACGGGGGTACCGCTCGCGATCAAGGACAACTACTTCACGGCCGGGGTCCGCACGACGGCCAACTCGTTCATCTTCGAGGACTTCGTGCCGGACTTCGACGCGACCTCGTGGGCCCGGCTTCGCGACGCGGGCGCGATCCTGCTCGGCAAGACCCAGATGGGACCGCTCGCGACGACGGCCGCCTCGACCCCCACCGGAGAGCGTACGACGGCGAACGCGTGGGCTCCGCACCACGACGAAGTGAGCCCGGGCGGGTCATCCAGCGGATCGGCGACGGCGGTCGCGGCGCGCATGGCCGCGTCGAGCACGGGGACGCAGACGGGCGGCTCGATTACGAACCCCTCGAACGCGCAGGCCCTGACGGGCATCAAGCCGACGATGGGCCGGGTCTCGCTGCACGGCATCCTCCCTCTCACCTACACGCGAGATCACCCGGGCCCCCTCGCCAGGGACGCGGTCGACGCCGCGCTGATGCTGCAGATCATGGCGGGGCCGGACCCCGCGGACCCCCGGTCCCTCGGCCTCCCACCGGTCCCGGACTACCTGGGGGCGGTGAGCGGGGACGACGCCGCGCTCACGCATCCGGAGCGCGGGGGGGCGGTGCGGATCGGCGTCCTGCCGGGCTTTCTCGACGAGCCCGAGCCGCCGGAGGATCCCGAGCCCGACCCGGACCCCGACATCGACCGCATCGGGAGTTCGTTCCCGCGGCGCGAGCGGACGCAGGCGGCGTACCGCCGCGAAGTGGCGACGGTCGAGGCGCGGCGGCACATGTTCGCGACCCTCGAGGAGATGGGGGCGGAGATCGTCGAACTCGACTTCCCCACCCACTGGGAGACGCTGACGAGCTTCAACTTCAACAACGTGCGGCTCCCGGAGCGCTCCGAGATCTTCCTCGAACACCTTCGCGATGACGTGAGGAAGTTCGGCGTCTCGCTCGCGCCATGGATCAACGGGCTGCTCCTTCCCGCGGCGGAATACGTGCGCGGCTCGCGGGCCCGGCTCGTCCTCCTGAGGGAGATCCTCGACGACGTGTTCGGCCGCTGCGACCTGGTGACGCAGACGGCGCCCTTCCCCTTCGACATGGTGGGGCTGCCGCTCATCGGCTTCCCGATCGGGTTCGAGACCGGGTCGACGGGATACCCGAGACCCATCGGGGGCATGTTCGGCGCGGAACCCTACGCGGAGCACCACCTGCTCGCGGTCATCGCGGCGTACCAGCGCGCGACGGACTGGCACCTGCGGCGCCCCGCGGACCCCGGCGACCTCCGGCCCGCGGACGGAGAAGGGGACGGCCCGCGCGGCGGATCCGACCGCCGGGGCGGCCGGACCCGTTCACCGGGGCGCTACGATCTGTTCGACGTGATGGAGCGCGGCGAATAGTGCCACGCTAGCCAGCGGTCACCAGGCGATGCCGTAGTCGTCGCCGTGGTGGCTCGAGCCGCCCCAGAAGGCATCGTTCTCCCAGTCGAAGAAGATCGCGTTGATCGGCCCGGACGTGCGCTCCGAGAAGGTCAGGTCGTATCCCATCGACTCCAGGGCGGAGCGGATCCAGGGCGGCGTCGCGTCCTGCAGCAGCATCCGTCCCGGGCGCGTCTCGTGCTGGCCGAACGAACCGCGCATCTGGAAGCTGTTCATGTTCGGCGCCTCGACCGCCTGCTGCACGTTCATGTCCCACTCGACGACGTTGAGGAAGAACTGGAGCAGATTCTGGTCCTGTCCGTCGCCGCCCTGGACGGCGAAGGAGAGGAAGGGACGGCCGTCCTTGAGCGCCATGCCCGGCGTGAGCGTGGCGCGGGGGCGCTTTCCGGGCTCGATGACGTTGTACGGGTTGTCCGCCTCGTCGAGGACGAAGCTCTGGGCCCGCTGCGAGAGCCCGATCCCGGTCTCCCCGGCGACGACGGCGGGGATCCATCCGCCGGAGGGCGTGATGGAGACGACCCAGCCCTCGGCATCCGCCGCCTGCACGGAGGTCGTGCCCAGATAGAAGTCTTCGTCGAGCGCCGCGTGGTCATCCAGCGACAGTTCGACGCCCTGCTCCGTCGTGACTTCGGCCCGCGTCCCCCAGCGCTCGAGCAGGTCGGCGAAGGGGTTCTCCTCGCCCTGGAAGGGATAGGGATCGCCGGGCCCCGCGTTCGGATCGTTCCGGTCCCAGTCGATGGTCTCGAGCCGGGCCCTCGCGTAGTCCTTCGAGAGGAGCCCCTCGATCGGCTCCGCGGGCGGGAAGTAGGGGTCCCCGTAATAGAAGTCGCGGTCGGCGAAGGAGAGGTTCATCACCTGGTAGAGGGCGTGGAGATAGTTCGCGCTGTTGTATCCCATGGCCTTGAGGTCGAGCTGCTCGGCCATGTTGAGCGCCTGCAGCATCACGGGCCCCTGGACCCAGGTCGTGAGCTTGTAGACGTCGATCCCCTTGTAGTTGGCGGTGACGGGTTCCTCCAGGTAGACCTGCCAGCTCGCCATGTCCTCCATCGTGATGAGCGCGCCGGCCGCCTGAGCGCCCGCGACGAAGTCCGCTGCGATGTCGCCCCGGTAGAAGGCGTCGTACGCGGCGTAGATCGCCTCCTTGCGGCCGGCGCCTCCCGCCAGCGCCTCGGCTTCGGCTTCCACGAGGCGTTCGAGCGTCCGCTTGAGGCCTGGCTGCCGGAAGATCTCGCCTTCCCGCGGGCCCGGGTTCTCCGCGTCGTCCGGGTGGGTGAAGTAGACCTCCATGGACGACGGCCACTGCCGAATCTCGTCGACCGTATTCCGGATACGGCGCGCCGCGTCCGCTTCGATCGGGTATCCGCCCGCCATCTCGATCGAGGGCTGAAGCACGTCGGCGAGGCTCAGCCGGCCCCATTCGGCGAGCATCGTCATGAGCCCGCCGGGCGTGCCGGGTGTCACGGCCGACAGCGGGCCGGTCTCGGGCGGGAAGTTGTCGTGGCCCTCCGCGCGGTAGTGGTCGGGGGTCGCGCCGGTCGGCGCCACGCCGAGCGCGTTGACGCCGATGACGCGCCCTTCTCCCGGATGATAGATGAGCGCCTGCGTCTCACCTCCCCATGAGAGCACATCCCACATGGTGGACGTCGCGGCGAGCATGGCGGCAGCCGCGTCGACCGCGTTTCCGCCCTGGTGGAACATGCGCGCCCCGGCGGTGGCGCCGAGCGGCTTGCCGGTGATCGCCATCCAGTGGCGCCCGTGCAGGACCGGCTTGGCCGTGCGCTGGGCTTCGACGACCGGGGGCAGAGCCAGGAGCAGCAGGGCCGCGAGCGCGACGCGGGGCGTCACGACGTGGCGGGGAGAGCGGGAGCCGAAAGCGACAGACTTCATGGAATCCTCCGGGTAGGGACCGAGCGAGCCGACAGCCGAATATGGACCCCGCCATGCGCGCGGCGAAAGCCGGACCGAAGCTGGCAGGCCGGGCTGTTAGCGCCGGCGTCGGATCCCGCGCCTCAGAGCGGTGGGCTCGGGGCGCTCGACCTCCGACTCCTCCGGGGGCGGCGGCTCCACCTCGGGTTCGAAGCCGGGAACGACGCGGCGCTCGATCGTGTCGCCCAGGAGGCGTTCGATCGCTCTGATCTCGACCCAGTCGCTCGACGCCATGAGCGTGATGGCGTCGCCGGTGTCGTCGCCGCGCGCGGTGCGGCCGACGCGGTGCACGTAGTCTCTGGGGTCTTCGGGCACGTCGAAGTTCACGACATGGCGGATGCCGCGGATATCCAGACCTCGCGCGGCCACGTTGGTGGCGACGAGGACCCGGATCGAGCCTTCGCGGAAGCGGCGCAGCGCCTTGTCGCGCTGGTCCTGGTGCTTGCCGCCGTGCAGCCCCGCCACCGCGACGTCGTGCGACCGCAGATAGTCGGCGAGGTAGGTCGCCGTTACCCGCGTGCGCGTGAAGACGAGCACCTGCCCCTCCGGCCACTCGCCGAGCAGGTGGTGCAGGAGGGCGTGCTTCTGTGACCAGTCCACTGGGTGGAGGACCTGGCGGATCCCCTCCGCCGCCGTCTCCCGGCCCACCTGTACCTCTTCCGGGTCGGTCATCAGTTGATGGGCGAGCCAGCGGACGCCGTTCGGCATCGTCGCCGAGAAGAGAAGCGTCTGCCGGTCGTCCGGCGTGTGCCGAACGATCTCCTTCACATCGTCGATGAACCCCATGTCGAGCATGCGGTCGGCTTCGTCGAGCACGAGAACCTCGACGCGGGACAGGTCCGCGTTTCCGCGCTTGATGTGGTCGAGCAACCGGCCCGGCGTGGCGACGAGCACGTCGCACCCGAACGAGAGTTCCGCCTGCTCGGGCCCCAGCGGGGTGCCGCCGTGGACGACGACGGACTCGATGGAGGACGCGGCGCCGTAGGTCGTGACCGCCGCCTCGACCTGCTGCGCCAGTTCGCGGGTCGGCGTGATGACGAGGCCCCGCGGGGCGGTGGATGACTCCGTGGCCGCAAGCCGCTGCACTGCCGGCAGGGTGAAGGCCGCCGTCTTGCCGGTGCCCGTGTGGGCCGTGCCGAGAACGTCGCGGCCGGCGAGGATGGCGGGGATCGCCTGGCGCTGAATCCCGGTGGGCTCGACGTAGCCCGCCCTTTCCACCGCCTCGACGAGATCGGGGGAGAGACCGAGTTGGGCGAAGGGGTGCCCTTCGTCACTCACGTGCGTACCGTCTCATGAGTCGCGGGGCGCGGCGGGCGGACCGCCGGGCAGGCGAGCGTTTTTTTGGGAGCGGGCAGGATGACCAGACTTCGTTTCGCCATGGAATCGGACAGACGTCGGGTCTTCGCCCGACGGAGCATGCGCCGCCACGGTGGGGCGCGGGAAGTCGCTTCGCAAGACGGAGGGGGGTCCGCAGGGGCGAAGCTCCGCCGCGCCGCGCTCGCCCTGTGCCTCCTGCCGGGCCTGTCGACCGGCTGTCGGCCGGCCCCGGAGGGACCGCGCCCGCCGCGGATTCCGGCGGAGCAGGCGACGCTCGATGCCGCCTCGGTGGCCCCCGAACCGGGGATCGAACTCCGGCGCCCGGCGGATCGCGCCGGCTTCGATATCGCGCACTATCGGCTCGAACTCGACCTCTCGCGCCCCGCCTCGGGCGCGTTCGGCGCCGTGGCGACGCTTCGCGGCGACCTCGCCGCCGGTGCGGACCGGGTGGACCTCGACTTCATCGGGCTGGACGTCGCGTCCGTGACGATGGATGGCCGCACCGTCGAGTTCGGACGGGGCGGCTCGGTGCTCACGGTAGGCCCGTTCGAGCCGTCCGCCGCCGAGGTGGAGCGCGAGATCCGCATCGAATACGGAGGCGCGCCGGAGAACGGCCTTTTCTTCGGCGAGGACCGCAACGGCGAGCCGGCCGTGTTCGCGGACAACTGGCCGAACCGCGCCCGGTGGTGGTTCCCTTCCAACGACCACCCTCTGGACAAGGCCACCGCCCGCTTCGAGGTACTGGCGCCGGAGGGATTCGAGGTCATCGCCAACGGACGTCTCGTGGAGACGCGTCCGGGGGCGGAGGGCGGGACCGTGTGGACCTGGGAGACGGATCCCGGCGCGCCGATCCCCTCCTATACGATGGTCGTGGGGATGGCCCGCTTCGAGCGTCGCCCCCTCGGCGCGGCGGGCTGCGGGCTCTCCCCCGCGGCGCCTCGCCCCCAAGGAGGAGGGGAAGCCTGCGCGGCCGTGTCCGTGTGGGCGCTGGCGGGCGATGGCGACTACGGGGCGCAGCGTTTCTCGCGCGCGCCGGACATGCTCGACTTCTACAGCGAGCTGATCGGGCCCTATCCCTATGAGAAGCTCGCCCATGTGGAGTCGTCGACCCGCTTCGGGGGCATGGAGAACTCGAGCGCGATCTTCTACGGGCGGGGCGCCTGGGAGGAGCGCCGCATGGGCGAGGGGGTCATCGCCCACGAGACCGCGCACCAGTGGTTCGGGGACGCGGTGAGCCCGGCGTCCTGGAGTCACCTCTGGATCAGCGAGGGCTTCGCCAGCTACTTCGGCCCGCTCTATTTCGAGGCCCGGGACGGGGTCGACGCCTTCCGCGCGCTCATGGGTGCGAGCCGCGAGGTCGCGGTGGGGTCCGACGTGGTGGGACAGGCGATCGTCGACTCCAGTTCGAACCAGCTCTTCGACCTGTTGAACCGGAACAACTACCAGAAGGGCGCCTGGGTCCTCCACATGCTGCGACATCACGTGGGGGACGAGGCGTTCTTCCGCGGGATCCGGGACTACTACGCCGGTCACCTCCATCGCGTGGCCCTCACCGACGACGTGCGGGCGGCGTTCGAGCGGGCCTCGGGCCGCGAACTGGGCTGGTTCTTCGACCAATGGGTCCACGGCCCCGGGCACCCGCGGCTCGAGGTGGAATGGGGCCCGGAGGCGGAGGATCTCGTGCTCTCGATCCGTCAGGCGCAACCGGCGGAGTGGCCGGTGTTCACGCTCGATCTCGACTTCGAGGTCGAGGGCGGCGGGGCCGACGGCCGCCGGGCGAGCGTGCGCGTCGATGCGCGGGAGGCGACGCTGCGAATTCCGGGTGCCGCCGGGGCCGAGGGCGTGCGCTTCGACCCCGACGTCAGCGTGCTCGCGACGGCCGAACTGCGGCGGCGCTGACCGGGCGGGCGCCGCGGGCCGGCTCCGGGCTGCCGAGCGAGAGGTCGCACGCCAGGAGATCGTCGTCCGTTTCGCGGCGAACCACCTCCCGCGCCGCGCCGTCCCGCACGAAGACGACGGCGGGGCGTCCGACCCCGTTGTACCGGCTCGACATCGCGAACACGTAGGCGCCCGTGCCCGGGATGGCGAGCACGTCGCCCACCGCCGTGTCGCCGGGCAGCGTCGCCGCCGGCGCGATCACATCGCCCGACTCGCAGTGCCTTCCCACGACGCGAAACGACCGCGGGGCGTCGCCGCGCCCGCGCGATGCGTTGAGCACCTCGTAGCTCGCCCCGTACAGCGATGGGCGCGGATTGTCGGAGAGCCCGCCGTCCACTGCCAGTGCCTCCCCGGCCCCATCGAGGCGCTTGCGCGCGTGGATCGTGTAGAGGGTGAGCCCGGCGTTCGCGATCACGGACCGGCCCGGTTCGACGATGAGCCGGTACGCGCCGAGCCGGGCCTCCGCGTCGGACCGGTCCAGGCCGACCTGCAGCGCCTCGGCATACTCCCGGGGCGAGGGGACCTCTTCACCGGCGCGATAGGGCGCCGCGAGCCCTCCCCCGAGATCCAGATCGACCGTCCCGGGAAAACAGAGCCGAAGCGGCGCCACGAAATCCACGGCCGCCTCCGCGACCCGGGAGAAGAGCACGGGATCCCGAATCTGGCTGCCCGCGTGGATGTGGACCCCGGTCAGGCGCCACTCTCCGGCGCCCGCGATCCGGCGCGCGACGGACGCCGCGACGGACGGCGACATCCCGAAATGCGTGCCCGGCCCAACGGTTCGCACCTTCTCGTGGGTCGCCGGATCCAGATCCACGTTCAGTCGCAGGAGCAGGTCCGGACGGTGGCCGGATCCGACGGCGGCCGCCGCCCTCCGGAGGTCATCGACCTCGTCCGGATGGTCGATGACGATCCGTCCCACGCCGTACGCGATGGCTCGTTCCAGCTCGGCGGCCGACTTTGCGTTCCCGTGCAGGATGACGTTCCGCCCCGGGAAGCCGGCCCGCCGCACGAGTTCGAGTTCCCCGCCGGAGACGACGTCCACCAGCCAGCCCTCCCGGTCCAGCAGCCGCACGAGGGCCCCGCACAGGAAGGCCTTCCCTGCGTAGGTCAGTCCGGCGTCCGCCCCGAAAGCGGCGCGAAAGCGGGTGAGGCGGTCCTCGAGGTGGCTCTCGTCGACGACCACCAGCGGCGTCCCGAACCGGGCGGCGAGTTCCGTCAGGGCCACTCCGCCGACGCGCCCGCGCCCGTCGGCTTCCGACCATGAAACGGGGAGGACGTGCTTCACATCAGCGCCCCGACGACCGCGAAGCCCGCGGTCGCGATCCCTCCCGCGACGAGCGCGTACGGAATCTGCGTGCGGACGTGTTCGATGTGATCGGTGGCGGACGCGAGTGAGGCGATGATCGTCGTATCGCTGATCGGGCTGCAGTGGTCACCGAAGATGCCGCCCGACAGCACCGCTGCCACGAACGGCGCGGGCGGCAGGCCGAGAGCGTTCGCGAGCGGTATGGCCACCGCGAGCATGATCGCGAACGTCCCCCAACTGCTCCCGGTGGCGAAGGCGATCGCGCCCGTCACGACGAACACCAGCGGCAGCAGCGCCATGAGCGGGAAGCCGTCTCCGACGATGCCCGCCGCATAGAGACCCGTCCCCAGCGACCTCGTCACGTCGCCGAGCGACAGCGCGAGCCAGAGCACGACCGCCATTCCGGTGAGCGCCCCCGCCCCCTTCAGTCCGACCCGGCTCAGGCTCTCCAGATTGAGGGAGCGCTGCGCGAGGGCGAGGACCCAGGCGAGCCCCAGCCCGACGATGACCGCCCACAACACGCTCGTCGAGCCGGAGCCTTCCCTGATGTCGCCGCCACCCGTCACCCACATGAACACGGGCATGGAGACGACCATGGCCGCGATCGGGATGAGCATGTTGCGAGGCTTGAGGACGACGCCCTCGGCCGGCGGCGGCGCGATCTCCTCCGGGTCCGCGAGCGCCACGGCGTGGTCCCAATGGAGACGCCCGTCCCGCGTGCGCGCCTCGGCTTTCTTCATCGGGCCCCAGTTCCAGCCCCGGAAGGCGGTCAGGCCCGCGAGGATGAGGGCCGCGACGGCATAGAGGTTGAGCGGAATCGCGATGAGAAAGACGCCGAGCGGGTTGGCCACGCCCTGCTCGGTCAGGATCCCCAGGACCAGCGCGCCCCACGCGTTGAACGGGATCAGGATGCAGACGGGGGCCGAGGTCGAGTCGACGATGTAGGCCAGCTTCTCCCGCGATATCCGGAAGCGGTCGAAGAGGGGCCGCGACACCGAGCCCGCGACGAGGATCGTGAGATTCGATTCGATGAAGACGACGATCCCGATCAGCCAGGCCATGATCTGGGCGCGCCGGGCGTTCGTCACCCAGCGGGCCTCCTCGACCCAGCGCACGAAGCCCCGCATTCCGCCATTCGCCTCCACCGTGGCGATGAGGGCGCCGATGAGGAAGGTGAAGACGATGACCCGCGCGTTGCCCGCGTCGCCGAGCACGCCGATCGCGCCATCGATCGCGCCCGCGGCGCCCGCGGCCGGGTTCCAGCCGGAGAGAATCGTGTGTCCGAGCCAGATGCCGGCCGCGAGGGAGAGAAAGACCTGGCGGGTGTAGATCGCGAGGCCAATGGCCAGCAACGGGGGGAGAAGCGAAGCGAAGCCGTACGTGCCGACTTCCTGCAGGGCGATTTCGGCCATTCACATCCTCCCGGGGTGTAGCAGTCCGCGGCGACGACTCAGCGCCTCGAGACCCAGCGGCTCCGTCGATCGTAAAACCTGAGGGGTTCGTCCGCCGCACGCGAGATCCCGATCCGCGTCGTGACCTGCACGGCGGCCTCCGGGACCGACTCTCCCCAATGCAGGGAGAGCGGAGGATGGTCGAGCCGGTGCCCCTGCATTTCGGGGCCGACTCCGAGCGCCTGGGCGAGCCGCGCCGGGCCGTTGGTGAGTTCGGCGCGACCGCGGCGGCGGCGCATGACATCGAGACCTTCGGTCGGCTCGATGGCTCGCAGGAGGACGCCGGCCGGGAAGTCCTGCGGTCCCGTGACGACGTTCAGGAGCCAGTGGATGCCGTAGTTGCGGTGGATGTACGCGGTGCCCGGAGGTCCGAACAGCGGCGCGTTCCGCGCGGTGCGGCCGATCCGCTCCGCCGCGTGGCAGGCGTCGTCCTCGGGCCCGGTGTAGGCTTCCGTCTCGACGATCCGGCCGGCCGTCCGCTGGCCGGCGCAGTCGGAGTACACCGTGCAGCCGAGCAGCGCCCGGGCCACCTCGACGGCGGGGCGAGAGAGAAAGTCGGCGTCGATCGGTCCGGACCCGAGGCCCCGACCGGCCGCGTCGTTCAGCCCTCCAGCTCTGCGCGCCGGGCTTCGCGAACCACCTTCGCCCGGCCTTCCGAGAGCACTTCGGTCAAGCGCGCCGGCTCGGAGTCGATGACCTCGAACACCCGGTCGCCGAAGTGATCGAAAAGCACCTCCGCGGTCCGCTTCCCGACGCCCGCGTAGTTCCGGACCATGTGCCCGATGGGTCCTCCGGCCGGCTTCGCGGCCGGTTTCGCAGCCGACTTCGCGGTTCCGCGGGACGACTTGTCGGCCCCTCCGGCCTTGTTGGCCGCCGGCCTGTCGCGAGCCGGAACGTCCGCGCGCGGCGCAGCTTCCTTCGTGGCCCGCGCGGCGGGTTCCTCATCGGCGACCGGCCCGATGCGGGGCGCACCCACCTTCTTCGCCGCGCCCGGCGCGGCCGTCCGCCCGCGGGACCCCGACCGATAGCGCCCCAGCGTTCGCCGGGAAGGCGTCGTCTCGCTGCCGCTCGGCTGGCTGTCTCCGGCTTTCGGCTCGGGCTTCGGTGCCGACGCCGCGGGCTCCCTCTTTGGCGTCGCCTTCTCACTCGGCTCCGAGGCGCGCGGTTGCCGCGCCTTCGGCTGGCCGCCGCGCTCGGCGGCCCGGCCACGCCGCTCATCGGGCCGACCCCGATCCGCCCGGCCCTTCGCGGCTGTCTTTGCGCCCCGAGCGCCGGATGGGTCCTTCCCGCCGCGTTCGGATCGAGACGGCTCCGCCTTCCGCTGCTGAGGCGGCTTCTTCCGCTGACCCGCCGTGTCCGCACTCGCCGCCCGCGACGATGGCGCCCGCCGGGGCGCCGACTTGCTCGGGGGCGCCGACTTGCTCCGAGGCGCCGACTTGCTCGGGGGCGCTGTTTCGCTGCGGGCTGCCGGCTTGCGCGGAGACGCCGACTCACGCGGAGACGTCGCCTCGCGACGGGGCGCCGGCTTGCTCAGGGGTGCCTGCTTACTCTGGGACGCCGCCTCGCTGCGGGTCGCCGGCCCGCGCCGGAGCCGGCCCAGCGTCTTGCGCGCGGCCCTGGCCGCAGCGGACAGGGGGGACCGCCCACCCACTTCGTCCGTGCTCCCGTCCGGCTCCGACTTCGCCTTGCGTGCGGGTGCGGCCGGTGCATCCACCACGGTCAGATAGTGATTGCCGTCCTCATGCCGCGACATCCGGACGACCCCCGCGTCGTGCGCCGCCCGCAGGAACAGGCTGAACTTGCTGAAGCCGAAGACGCCTTCATCGAAGGTGCTGTCGTACTGCAGGAGCTTGCGCTTGGCCATGGAATCGCGGACCGGGGCTCCGTCCCGCGAGAGCTCGGCCACCGCGCGCTTCAGCGCCTCGTAGGCACCTTCGACGGCGGCCGAAGCGTCCGTCCTCTTCGCCGTCGTTTTCGCCGACGGTTTCCCGGCCTTCGCGGGTGCGCGCTCTTCCGAAGCCTTCGGGGCGGACGCGCGGCTGCGGCCGGAGCCTCCGCGTCGGCCGCGCCGACCGCGGCTCCTCGCCGTCGCGGCCTCCCCCCCGGAGGACACCGCGTCGCCGCCCGCCGCTGCCGCCGACGTCGCCCCGGACGGCAGGCCGACATCGTACTGTCCGTTTTCCCGCTTCTGCAGCACGATTCGATCGCGCTTGGCCGCTTCATTCAGAAATCGATTGAATCGGGAGAAACCGGCCGTCTTCTCGTCGAAGCCCGGGTCCATCTCCAACATCACCTGCTTCAGGCGATCCGACCGCATGACATCGCCGCGCTCGGCCATGCGCGCGACGGCCCTGCTCGTCAACTCCCACGGGTCGTGCTTCTCCGTCTGGATTTCGTCGGCCGACGTGAGCCCGGACAGCCGGTTGTAGCTGTAGTACTCGTCGCAGTTCTGGACGAGGATGTCCGAGGTGGATTCCTGGAGTCCCACGCCGATCACATACTTCCCGTACTCCTTCAGTTTCAGCACGAGGCTCGAAAAGTCGGAGTCCCCGGAGAGGAGGATGAAGGTTCCGATCTCGGGGCGCGTGAACACCAGTTCGAGCGCGTCGATCGCGAGCCGGATGTCGGTGGCGTTCTTCTTCGACGACCCGTAGGCGGGCGCGAAGATGAGATCGATGGAGGATTCGGAGAGCGGCACGATGTACTGCGGATAGCGTCGCCAGTCCGCGTACGCTCGCTGGACGGCCACCTTGCCGCGGATGATGTCCGATTCGAGGAAGTTGCGGAGTTCCTGTCCCAGGTTGGACCGGATCCCCATGGTCACGTTGTCGAAATCGATGAGAAGCGCCGCGGCGTCTGCCATATCGGCGGATGGGCGCCGGTGAGGCGCCCGCATGTACGTGTCGTTCATGTCCCTCTTGTCCGTTCGTTGCCGCGAACGGCCCGGTGAGGCCCCTCCGCCTCGCCCCCGGTGGCGGGGGGGATGGTGAGAGGGGTCTACGGACAACCGTTCGCGTTCTCGGTCTAGTTGGCCTCCGCGCGTATGATGCGGGCCAGACTCACGCGGCGCGCTTGTGCGCTGGAGGCCTCCGGAAACTCATCCAGAAAGTGAATGAGATCCGGCACTCTGTGCTCTGCCAGAGATTCGTGGCAGAAATCGCGGATTTCGTCGGCCGTGATCAGAGCCCCTTCGGCAGTGATCACGCAGGCGCAGATGAGTTCACCCAGCACGTCGTTGGGGATCCCGAGAACCACCGCTTCTTCCACCGCGGGGTGGGACCGGAGCTGCGCTTCGATTTCGGCAGGGTGTACGCTGTTACCCCCGCGAAGAATCACGTCGCTCAAGCGGCCGACGATATGCAGGTAACCCTCGGGGTCGACCATCGCAAGGTCGCCGGTCTTCAGGAAACCGTCTTCCGTCATGGTTTTTCGGGTCTGGCCGGGCTGGCGGAAGTAGCCGCGCATCACGTTGAAACCTCGCACGGCGAGTTCGCCCACGGACTCGGTGGGGAGTTCTCCCCCGTCCTCGTCAAGCACCTTGAGTTCGACGCCCTCGAGCGGGCGACCCACCGTGTGGGCCCGCTTCGATTCGGGATCGGACCGGGTCGTGATCGAGACCGTCGGGGAGGTCTCGGTGAGGCCGTAGGCGCTTTCGAGATCGGGGATCAAACGACGGCGCGCGTCGCGCACCAGGTCGTCGCCGACAGGGGCGCCCGCGATGACCCCGGTGCGCAGGGAATCGGGCCGGGCCCCGCCGCGTTCCAGCGCCCGCAGCAGCATCACGAACATGGTCGGGACACCGTGCACGACCGTGGCCTCGTGCTCCCGCGCGAGCGCGAGCGCGCCGGCCGCGTCGAACGTCTCCTGCAGCACGAGCGCCCCTCCCGTGCCGAGCGTCGTGAGCAGGGCGGTGAGCCCGAAGATGTTCGGCAGAGGGACGATACACAGCGTTCGATCGTCGCCGTCCAGCTCCAGCCGCGCGGCCGTCGCGAGGGCGGTGCGCACCAGGTTGTCGTGCGTGAGGACGACCCCCTTCGGAGCCCCCGTCGTCCCGGGCGTGTACAGAATCGCGCAGGGATCCCGCTGCAGGTCCACATCCGTCGGCGGGATTTCCCGGCCGCGGCCGCTCGCGATGAGGTCCTCGAACTGGAAGATCCGGTCGTCGTACCAGAGATCTTCCTCTCCGACCGTCACCACGTACTGAAGGTCCGGCAGACGGGTGAGGAGGCTCTCGAAGCGCTGGAGATAGTCCACACCGTCCCAGCTCTCGGCCGAGATCGCGACGGCGGCCTCGGAATTCCGCAGCGTGAAACGCAGCTCGCGCGCGGAACAGTTCGGACTGATGGGCACGAGGACGGCGCCGGCTTCCGCGACCGCGAGAGTGGAGACCACGAATTCCGGCCAGTTGGGCAACTGGACCGCGACGCGGTCGCCGGGTTCGACTCCCAGGTTGTGAAGCCCCACGGCCAGGGCGCGCGCCTGCGCCGCGACGCGGGAATAGCTCCACGACCCGTCCCGCGCCCGTATGCAGGGCGCGTGCGGGCTCAACTCCGCGTATCGGGCGAAGAGATCGGCGACGCTGAGCGCGGAGGTCGGTGACGGTTCGGGGGGGATCACTTCCGACAATCTCAACCCCCCGGGGCCGGCCGTAAAGCCGTCGCGAGCGGTTCTCCGAGATCTTCCTCGCCGAGCCCGAAGCTGTGTCGTCCATCCGTGTCGATGGCCACCTCGCCGAGTTGCGAAAGGAATACGCAGCGGATCCGATCCTGACGCGCCTTCTTGTCCTTCGACATCGCATCCCGAATCTCGGTTGGCTCACGGTCGGTTTCCCAGTCGCCGCCGAGCCCGCACGCCTCCAGCAGCGCGGCGAGCCGTTGGGAGGTGCCGTCCTCCGTAATCCCGAGCAGTTCTCCGAGACGGGATTCGACGCGCATCCCCGCGGCGACGGCCTCGCCGTGGAGGAGCTTGTAACCCTCGAGCGCCTCCAGCGCGTGGCCCACGGTGTGTCCGAAATTCAGAATCTCGCGGCGGCCGTGCTCCAGCGGATCGTCGCCGACCACGGCCGCCTTGTGCCGCACGACGCGCTCGATGAGTTCCGCGGATGCGTCGGGGTCGCCGCTCGATAGCGCCGCAGAGCCGCGCGTCATCCAATCCCAGAGTTCCACATCGAGAATCGCCGCCGTCTTCACGGCCTCGGCCAGCCCGGCGCTGCGCTGATGCCGTGGCAGCGTCTCCAGCACGGCGGGATCGATGAGCACGGCCGATGGGTGATGGAACGCCCCGATCAGATTCTTGCCCGCTTCCGTATCCACCCCCGTCTTCCCTCCCACGGAACTGTCCAGCATGGCCAGAAGCGTCGTGGGAATCTGAACGACGGGAACCCCGCGCATGTACGTGGCCGCGACGAAACCCGCCAGATCGCCCGCGACCCCGCCTCCCAGCGCGACGACGGCGGAGTCGCGGCCGAACCGCGCGTGAAGCATGCGATCGCTCAGCGCGGCCCACTGCTCCCGGCTCTTGTTCCACTCGCCCGCCGGGAACGGGAACAGATCGGCGGCGAGACCGGCATCCTCCAGGCGGGAGACGATCCCGGCGCCATAGAGCCGCGCGACCTGCGAATCCGCGATCACGGCGTATCGGTGCGCCAGCGCGTGTCGCCGGCAGATCGACGCCGTCTCGTCGAGCAGGCCCGGTTCGATGTGAATCGGGTAGCCCCCGCCCCCGGTGACCCGCACCTCCAGAGTCCTACGGCTCATGAGCCTCCATCGGAAGCACCCGTCAGTCGCAGATCCGTGACGGCGACACCCTCCGGGTCGATCGCGGCCGCCAACTCGGCGATCGAGCGCCCGAGCGCGGGATGTCGCCAGGCGCCGGCAACCTCCGCCAGCGGGAGGAGAACGAAGGCCCGATCCGCGAGGGCGGCGTGTGGAATCGCCAGATGCGGCGTTTCGACAACTTCGTTCGCGTAGAGAAGGATGTCGAGATCGAGAGGACGGGAGGAAAATCTCGGCGCATCCGGGTCGCGTCCCGCGTTCGATTCGAGACCCTTGAGCGAGGCGAGCAGGGCGCCGGGCTCGAGACGGGTCCAACCGACGCAGCAGGCGTTCAGGTAGGCGGGTTGGTCCAGGCCGTAGGCGGGCGCCGTCTCATAAACCCTGGAGAACCGCGGCTCGACCAGCACCTTCTTCGCCAGGTGTCGCGCGGCGGCGCGCAGATGGTCGATGCGAGAACCCAGATTCGATCCCATCCCGAGGGCGACGGCCCGCAGCGAGGCGTCAATACCGGAGGATGGCCGACCGGACCCCGTCAAGGCGCGCCGGCCGCCGAATTGCTAGCGACTCTCCGGGAGGGCCGGGACGATGCTGCTGCCCGGATTCGTGTTGCCCGGCTCATCGAGCGCGGTGTCTTCCGTGGAATCGACGGCCGGAACCGTGGGCCCGACGGTGAGGTCCAAACACCCGGTCGCGGACACGCCGGCCAAGCCGATCAGGAGCGCGCATGTCGCCAGGAAGTGCGTGGCTCTCAGTCTCATGTATGCCTCTGTACTCTTGCTCGGGATCGTCTCCGTAGCCGAAAGCTAGTGCGGCGGACGACCGCCGCACAACGAGGAAACGTCCGAAGTCCGCCTTTTCTGACACGTCGGATCCCGGATGCGCGGACGCCACCGGAACGAAACCCGGTGGCCTCCGCCGCCTACTCGAGGACGCCCTCAGGCGCCCCCGCACGGGATCCTCCGCAGAGGAAATGCTAACGCACTACGAGATCGGCGTTTGCCGCCCGACCCTCAGCCGCGAGACTCCTCTGGATACGCTCCAGCGAGTACGCCGCACGCTGCAGCGCAGCGTCGAGACTGCCCGGCACGACCGCGGGCGGGATGGGGTTCCCGGCCGAACTCGCCTCTCCCCCGCCGAAGGTGTAGATGTCCCGCTGCAGCACCTCGAGATCGGCGGCCGGGATCGGCAATTGCAGCGCACTCCCCGCCGGCAGGATGTCGTTACGCCGTCCGTGCCAGAACTCGAGTCCGCCGAACACGTTGAACACGTTTTCGAAGTGCTCGAACCACATTGCGTCGCGCAGGTTCCCGCAACGGCCCTGCACGTCGTACCGCTTCCGCGGCGTGCACTCGCCCGCCGCGTTCGAGGGCACCGCGTCCGTCGGGTTCGACGGCGCCGGGGGCAACCCCGCCTCCGCGCGCGTCTTGTTCACGATGTCCGCGGCAGCCGAGAAGTTGCCCATCCGGTAGTGAGCCTCGGCGACGTACGTGTCCATTTCCTGGTGCGTCATGGACTCCATCGCGCCGAACTCGCAGCGGCTGCAACTCAGCGTGTAGTCGTCGTACCGCGAGTCGCCGTAGTGCGACTGCCGGTACGTTCCGCGCTCCGGCCGGAAGATGATCGTCGCGTTGTACCGGTGACGCGGGCCATACGAGGCCGCCGAGGGACTCACGGGCTCCCCGAGCGTACCGTGCTCGTTGACCGCAGGGAACCGCTTGTCGTCCCCGAACGTCATCTCGCGCGCCGTCCGCTGTTCCGTGGGGAACGTCAGCCAGTCCTGGTACTGGCCGCTCTGATCCGCCATGCCGACCCAGTCCATGTGCATGCGGTGCCAGGTCCGGTTCTCCTGCATGAAGATCTTGATGCCGCTCCACCATGGAGTGCCGGAAGACCGGTCCTCGCCGATGGCCACGAGTTCGCGAATGCCGTTCTCGGCATCCGAGATGATGCTGCCCCAGTTCACGCCCGCGGCCTCGGCATCCGTCCGCGGCAGGTTGGCGGCACAGCGCGCCTTCCAGCTCACCAGGTAATCGGCGAGCTGGTTGTTGTCCCAGGGATTCCCGTTGATCCACGTTTCCGGTAGCGTGAACGAGGACGAGCGGGCGGCAGCCTCCGCCTCATTCAGCTTGCTCACCGCGTACTGGTAGACGGCGTTGTAGTCGACCGTGTCCAGCTCGCCCGTCAGGTCCACCGTCTCGTCGACGATGAACGCCTGATCGTACCACAGCGAGAGCAGGCAGTTCAGTATGGCCTGGCTCGCCATCGCGAACGTGCGCGCACGCACATTGCGCTCGCCTCCGGGGCCGATCTCCAGACCCTCGTCGAGGGCCCGGATCCCGTCCGACGCCGCCGAGATGCCGCCGTAGGCGTCACCCCAGTTCGCCTCGAAGATGTACGACGGACTGTACGCGGCCGAGTTCGGCAGCGGTTCGCGGGGTTCACGACCGAGGTCGTTCATCCCCATGTTGCCCCACGTCGCCGTGTGGCGGCTCGACATGTGATTGAACGCGAAGTTCGCGTTGTTCCAGTAGTGCCCGATTTCCCAGACCTTGAGGAAGGAGCTCGCGATGAGCGTCTCCACATCGTCCGGGCCCGCCAGCGCACGCGCCCTGTCCGGCTCGTTCGGGTTGTCGACCTGCAGGTCGCAACCCGTAAAGCCGACCGTAAGCGCCAGCGCAATGGCAGGCAGTGTCAGCTTCCTTTTCATGACCCCTCCATTACTCAAATCCATGTCCGTGCGACCCCCGTTCCCGGAGGGGCGTCAGAAGACGAGTTCCGCCGAGAAGGTGAACGTTCGGAAATTCGGGTAACCGAAGCTGTCGTAGCGGTTCAAGGTCGCGCTCCCGACCTCCCCGCCGTCTCGGCCGACTTCGGGATCGTACCCGCGGTATGCGGTGAAGGTGAACAGGTTGCGTCCGATGGCGTTCAGCGTGACCCGGTCGAACACGTCCCCGAACACGGACGACGTGAGCGATTCCGGCAGCGTGTAGCCGAGCGAAAGCTCGCGGACCTTGAGCCAGTCGCCGTCTTCGCGGAACCAGGAGTTGTCCGACCCGACGTTGTAGATGACCGAGGCGTAGCCCGTCGGCTTGTTCAACTCGAGCGGCTTGCCCGTCTGATCCACGTCCTCGCCGCGCAGTTCGCGAAGCGCCCACTGCGCCGTGTTGTTGTAGATCGAGTGACCCACCGACGACTCGAGGAGCGCGTTCAGGCTGAGGTTCCTGTACCGGAAGTTCGTCGCGAACGAAGCGCTGAAATCCGGCGTCGTGTTCCCGAACGGCAGGAAGTCGGTCAGCCGGCACTTCTCCATGTAGTCGCCCGGATTCTTGGCGACGCAGGCCGGCGAGTAGTCCTCCACCATGAAGGGATGTCCCCACTTGTAGTTCCGCATTCCACCATCGGCCGTGGCCACCTGGCCTTCCGTGCCCCACAGCTTCTTGCTGAACCCTTCGGTGTGGTTCGCACCGCCGGTGTAGACGAGAAGTCCGTCGTCGTTCACCTGGAAGTTGGCGTTGCAGTCGGAAGCCGACACGCCGACCGGCGCCAGGTCCGCACAACTCGTGGCCAGGACTTCGCCCCACATCTCGCCCAGCGGACGACCCTCGGAGACGTAGTAGGTCGACACCGTGTAGTCGGGCACGTCGAGACGCGTGATCTCCTGCCGCGTCCGGTCCCAGTTCAGCCGGAACTGGAGGCCCATGTCCTGCTCGTCGATCGCCGCGTAACGCAGCGACACTTCGTACGTCTCCGCCGAGATCTCGCCCGCGTTCTGCCACTGGTTCGAGAAGCCCACGAACGCCGCCTGCGGAACCTGCAGCAACTGGTCGTCGGTCGTCTGCCAGGCGTACGTCAGGTCGAGACCGAGGTTCTCGAAGAACACGAAATTGAGCCCCGCTTCGCGCTCCGTCGTGAACTCCGGCTTCAGCGCGCGGTTCCCGAGGTTGATCGGGAAGATCGCGCCCTGCGCAACGCCGAACGTCTCATACTGGGCATAGAAGTTCGGGCGGCCACCCGCCGTACCCAGCGAGAAGCGCAGCTTCAGCTCGTCGATCGCGTCGATGTTCCAGAAGTCCTCCTGAGAGATTCGCCACGCGACCGAGCCGCGGTAGTACGTCTGCCACCGCTCATCGGGTCCGAACAGCGAGGAGCCGTCGCGACGGATCAGGCCGTCGAGGATGTAGCGACCCTGGTAGTCGACGCTCGCGATCCCGAACAGCCCCTCCGCCTTGATCGAGCGGACCTGGTTGTTTCCGCTCGTCTCGCCGATGATCGCACCGAAGTTCGGCACGTCCTGCACCGAGAAGCGGCTGCCGAACACGCCGTTCGACTTGAAGCTCTGGTCCTCGATCAGGTAGCGGGCCTTCGCGCGCACCGTGACGTCGCCGTCCAGGAACGTCTGACTCGCGCCGAGCGTCACGGAGGCATTGATCGCCTCATCGGTGAAGTTGAACTCGCGCAGGCTGCCGCCGGTGAGTTCGCCCGTTCCGCTGGCGCTTGACGTCCGCTCGTTCTTGGGCCGGATCGTGTAGTCCCGGAAGTCCGTCCGGTCGAACGACGCGTTCGCCTCGAGCGTCAGCCAGTCGATAGCCGCGGGCGAGAAGTTGAGGTCCACCGACCCCATCGACCGCGTGCGCTTGTCGCGACTGTCGTTCACCGCAAGCAGGTAGAGCGGGTTCGCCTCGATCGACTGCGGATCCGCGTCGATATCGGGGTACCCGTCGAACGCCGAAACGCCCGTCAGTTCGATCGCGGGCGACATGAAGGTCAGCCGGGAGAAAGCGCCGGTCGTGACCGCCTTGTCGTCCTGATTGGAACGCGAGTAGAAGCCGCTCGCCGCAATGTCGAGATCGCCGAAGCGCGTGTCGACGTTCAGACGCACGTTCTGCCGCTCGAAGCCCTCGTCGTCGGGAACTCCGACATCGAAGGGCGCGAGCCCCTGTGCGACGCGGTCCGCGTTCAGCGTTGCCAGGTTGTCGATGCACTGCGAGCAGCTCACGACCCCTGCCTCGCGGAACTGGTCGACGCTCACCCGGAAGCTCGACTCGCCGAAACGACCCGTCACGGCGCCGTAGATGTCCATCGTCTCGCCGGGATCGAAGAACGTGTCCATGTGGTCGAACAGTTCGCCCGGGAACGCCTGGTTTGCGAACGCCGTGGACGTGGTGCCCGGATCGCCGGGATTGATCTGGTTGTAGAGCAGCGCCGAGCCGAAGCCCTGTCGGTTGAGGTCGCGGAAGTCGACCTCATTGCCCTGCGAATCGATGAACTTCGAGCCGGACGCGTTCATCGTGTACGGATGCGAACGCACGAGGCCGATGTCACCGACCAGTTGGCCCAGGCCGTACTCGCCGCGCGCGAGGACGTTCAGCGTGTTCGTCTGCAGGCCCGTGCCGCGCTTCGTCGTGATCTCGATCACGCCGTTCTGCGCCCGCGAACCGTACAGCGACGCCGCCGCCGCTCCCTTCACGATCTCCACGTGGTCGATGTCCAGCGCGCCCACGTCCGACAGCGACGCGCCTTCGGACTGAATCACGCCGTCGATCACGATCAGCGGTGACGTGCTCCGGCCGGAGGCGTTGATCGACGTCGGTCCGCGCAGCATGATCGACGCCGGCTGGCCCGGCTGGCCCGAAGCGGAGACGACCGATACGCCCGCGGCCTTACCCGCCAACAGCGACGAAGCGTCCGCCGCCGGGACCGGAAGATCCTGCGCCGACAGCCGCTCCACCGTGAACGGGAGCTTCACCTGCGGCGTTTCGCCCACCACTCCCGTTACGACGATGTCCTGGAGGCGAAGCGCCGTCTGCTCCACGGAGAAGTCCGCCGTCGCCACCTGACCCGACGCCACCGTCACTGTCTGCGACAGCTCCCGGTAGCCGATCAGGCGGACCGTCACGGTCTGCTCGCCCGCCGGTACACCGTCCAACCGGTACGTGCCCTCCGGACCCGACAGCGTACCGATCACCGTTCCCGCAACGAACACCTGCGCGCCGGCCACCGGGGCCAGCGACTCCGCGTCGGTCACCGTCCCCGAGATCGCTCCCTGAGCGAGCAGCGGGGCCGCGCCGATAAAGAGCCAGGCGCTCACTGCCGTGGCGGCCAGCGCGCTCGCGCGCCTCCGCCGTCCTGACAACCTGAACAACATGGATCACTCTCCTTGTAGCAGTGAGATCCGTTTGTGCTTCGTTATGCGACCGTCCTTTATCTGAAGTCAGACCGGGAAGCGCCCTCCGGCGCCCCCGGTCATTTCACCTCAACCTTCAACGCACGACCATATCCTCGCTGGCGCGCGCGGCCTTCTGGTGCCGCTGGAGGCGATGCAGCGTGAAGGCCGCCCTCTCCAGCGCCGAGTCGAGGCTGCCCGGAACGATCGACGGCGGCGTCGGATTGCCTGCCGCACCGCCCGCGCTCCCGCCGAACGTGTAGATGTCCCGCTGCAGAACCTCGAGATCCGCCGCCGGCATCGGCAGGTGGAGCGCCGTGCCCGCCGGCAGGATGTCGTTGCGTCGCCCGTGCCAGTGCTCAAGCCCTCCGAACACGTTGAACACGTTCTCGAAGTGCTCGAACCACATGGCGTCCCGCAGGTTGCCGCAACGCCCCTGCACGTCGTACCGCTTGCGCGGCGTGCACTCGCCCGCACCGTTCGACGGGACGGCGTCCGTCGGATTCGACGGCGCGGGAGGCAGTCCGGCCTGCATCCGCGTCACGTTGATGATGTCCGCGGCCCCCGCGAAGTCGCCCATCCGGTACAGGCCTTCCGCGACGTAGTGGTCCATCTCCTGGCCCGTCATCTCCTCCATGTCCCCGGACTCGCAGAAGTTGCAGCTCAGGGTGTAGTGGTCGTACCGCGCATCTCCGTAGTGCGACTGCCGGTACGTCCCGCGCGAGGCGATGAAGATGATGTTCGCGTTGTAGCGGTGGACGGGACCCGTGGACGCGGCCGTGGGACTCACGCTCTCGCCCAGCGTCCCGTTCTCGTTCACGGCGGGGTAACGCCGGTCATCCCCGAACTCCATCTTGCGCGCCGTCCGCTTCGAGGTCTCGAAGGAGAGCCAGTCCTGGTACTGCCCGCTCTGGTCCGCCATGCCGGCCCAATCCATGTGCATCCGGTGCCAGGTGCCGTTCTGCTGCGCCTTGGCCTTCATGTCGTCATACCAGGCCGTGTCCGACGAACGGTCTTCGCCGACCACGACAACATCCTGAATGCCGGCCCGCGCGTCGGAGATGATCTGACTCCAGTTCGCACCGGCCGCCTCGGCATCCGTCCGCGGCAGGTTCGCCGCGCAGCGCGCCTTCCAGCCTACCAGATAGTCGGCGAACTGGTTGTTGTCCCAGGCGTTCCCGTTGATCCAGGTATCCGGCAGCGAGAACGACGTCGCCCGCACGGCGGACTCGGCCTCGTTCAGCTTGCCCATCGCGTAGCTGAACATGCTGTTGTAGTCGACGGTCTCGAGTTCGCCGGTGAGATCCGTCGTCTCGTCGACGATGAAGGCCTGATCGTACCACAGCGAGAGCAGGCAACTCAGCATCGCCTGACTGGAAAGAGCGAAGGCACGGGCCCGGGCGTTTCGCTCGCCCCCCGGCCCGATCTCCAGACCCTCGTCGATGGCGCGGACCCCGTCGGACGCCGCCGCGATCCCTCCATAGGCGTCGTTCCAGTGCTCGGAGAACACGTACGACCAGCGATAGGAAGTCGAGTTCGGCATCGGCTCGCGGGGTTCCCGACCGAGATCGTTCTGGCCGTTGTTGCCCCACGTCGCCGTGTGCCGGCTCGACATGTGGTTGAACGCGAAGTTCGCGTTGTTCCAGTAATGGCCCATCGCCCATACCTGCTGGTACGAACTGGCGATGAGCGACTCGACGTCATCCGGGCTGGCCAGCGCGCGGGCCCGGTCCGGCTCGTTCGGGTTGTTGACCTGAAGGTCGCAGCCCGACAAGCCGACTCCCAGAGCCAGCGCGACGGCCGGCAGTGTCAGCTTCCTGTTCATGACCCCTCCATAAACTCAGTCCATGTCCGTTCGACCTCCGTTTCGCGGAGGGGCATCAGAACACCAGTTCCGCCGAGAACGTGAACGAGCGGAAGTTCGGATAGCCGAAGCTGTCGTACCTCTGCAGGCCCGCGTTCGTGAGTTCGCCGCCGCTCCGGCCGACTTCGGGATCGTATCCGCGATAGTCCGTGATCGTCAGCAGGTTACGGCCGATGGCGTTGAAGGTGATCCGGTCGAACATCTCGCCGAAGAGGCTCTGCCGCATCCCGTCCGGCAGCGTGTACCCGATCGACAATTCGCGGATCTTGATCCAGTCGCCGTCCTCGCGGAACCAGTCGTTGTCGTTGTTCGAGAGATACACCCCGGCCACGTAGCCGATGGACTTGGTGAACTCGAGGGGTTTCCCCGTCTGGTCCACGTCCTCGCCCCGGTCATCCCGGAGCGCCCACTGCGCGGTGTTGTTGTAGATGGAGTGACCCATCGACGACTCGACGAGGGCGTTCACGGCGAGGTTCCTGTAACGGAAGTTGGACCCGAACGACACGTTGAAGTCCGGCGTCGTGTTCCCGAACGGGAGCACATCCGTGAGCTGGCACTTCTCCATGTAGTTGCCCGGATTCTTCGCCACGCACGCCGGCGAGTAGTCCACAACCTTGATCGGAATGCCCCAGAGATACGTGTTCTCGCCACCATCGGTCGTGGGCACGGTCCCGTCCGTCCCCCAGAGTCTCTTGCTGAACCCTTCGGTGAAGTCGGCGCCTCCCGTCCACACGAGGATGCCGTCATCGTTCACCCGGAAGTTCGCGTTGCAGTCCGCAGCCGCGATGCCGACGGGTTCGAGATCCGAGCACGTTCGCGCCAGCACGTGGCCCCACATCTCGCCCAGCGGACGACCCTCGGAGACGAAGAACGTCCCCTGGCGGTACGCGGGAACGTCCAGTCGCGTGATCTCCTGGCGCGTCCGATCCCAGTTCAGCCGGAACTGCAGGCCCATGTCCTCCGTGTCGATCGGAGCGTAGCGCATGGAGATCTCATACGTCTTCGCCGAGATCTCGCCCGCATTCTGCCACTGGCTCGAGAAACCCACGAACGCCGGCTGCGGAACGCGCAGCAACTGGTCATCCGTCGTCTGCCACGCATACGTCAGGTCGAGACCCAGGTTGTCGAAGAAGACGAAGTTGATTCCCGCCTCGCGCTCGGTCGTGAACTCCGGCTTGAGTGCCGTGTTCCCGAGGTTGACGGGGAAGATCGCGCCGCCCGAAATGCCGAAGGTCTCGTACTGCGCCTGGAAGTTCGGCCGCCCGCCGGCCGTCCCCAGCGAGAAGCGCAGCTTCAGTTCATCGATCGCGTCGATGTTCCAGAAGTCCTCCTGCGTCACGCGCCAGGCAAACGAGCCGCGGTAGTAGGTCTGCCACCGCTCGTCAGGCCCGAACAGGGACGAACCGTCGCGCCGGATCAGACCGTCGAGGATGTAACGGCCCTGGTAGTCCATGCTCGCGATCCCGAAGAGTCCTTCCGCCTTGATCGCCCGGACGGAGTTGCTGCCCGTCGTGGATCCGGTGATGGCGCCGAAGTTCGGGACGTCCTGCACCGAAAACTGGCTTCCGAAGACGCCGTTCGACTCGAAGCGCTGATCCTCGATCAGGTAGCGAGCCTTACCACGCACCGTGAGGTCGCCGTCCATGAACGTCTCGCTCGCGCCAAGCGTCACCGATGCGTTGATCGCCTCGTCCTCGAAGTTGCCTTCGCGCAGGCTGCCGCCGGTTGGGCCCTCACGGGTCTTCTCGTTCTTCGGATACAGTTCGTAGTCGTAGAAATCCGTCCGGTCGAAGGACGCATTCGCCTCGAGGGTCAGCCAGTCGAGGGATGCCGGCGAGAAGTTGAGGTCGACCGAACCCATCGTCCGCGTCCGCTTGTCCCGACTGTCTACGATCGCCAGGAGGTAGAGCGGGTTGTTGGAGATGGACTGCGAGTCCGCATCGATCCTCGGATAGCCGTCCACCGGGTCGATCTGTGCCAGGTCGACGGCCGGCGAGGCGAACGTCAACTGGCTGAACGCGCCGTTCTCGAGCGCCTTGTCGTCCTGGTTGGCGCGCGAGTAGAACCCGCTCGCCGCGATGTCCAGGTCCCCGAACCGGGTGTCGACGTTCAGGCGCACGTTTTGTCGCTCGTATCCGTCGTCGTCCGGCAGCCCGGCGTTGAAGGCCGTCAAGCCCTGGGCGACCCGGTCGGCGTTCAACGTGGCAAGGTTGTCGATACACGGCGTGCAACGCACGATGCCGCCTTCCCTGAACTGGTCCACGCTCACCCGGAAGCTCGACTCGCCGAACCGGCCCGTCACTGCGGCGTAGGCATCGATCGTTTCACCGGGATCGAAGAACGTGTTCATGTGATCGAACAGTTCGTGCGGGAACGCCTGGTTGGCGAAGGACGTGAAGGAATCGCCAGGTTCGTCGGGGTTGATCTGGTTCGCGAGGACCGGAGCACCGAATCCGCCGCGGCTCAGGTCCGTGAAAGCGACCTCGTTCCCGTCGGTATCGATGAAGAGCGTTCCCGCGGCGTTCATCTGGTACGGGTGGGACCGCGTCAAACCGACGTCCCCCACCAACTGGGCGATGCCGTATTCGCCGCGGGCGAGGATGTTCAGCGTGTTCGTCTGCAGCCCCGTCCCGCGCTTCGTCGAGATCTCGATCACGCCGTTCTGCGCCCGCGAACCGTACAGCGACGCCGCCGCCGCCCCTTTCACGATCTCCACGTGGTCGATGTCCAGCGATCCGATGTCGGAGAGCGAGGCCGACTCCGACTGGATCACCCCGTCGATCACGATCAGCGGCGACAGGGAGCGCCCCGAGGAGTTGATGGAAGTTGGACCGCGCAACATGATCGACGCCTCCGCTCCGGGCTGGCCGGAGCCGGAGACAACCGACACGCCGGCCGCCTTCGCCGTCAGCAACGCCGAGACGTCGGCCGCCGGCACGGGGAAATTCTGCGCCGATAGCCGCTCCACCGTGAACGGGAGCTTCACCTGCGGCGTTTCGCCCACCACTCCCGTTACGACGATGTCCTGGAGGCGAAGCGCCGTCTGCTCCACGGAGAAGTCCGCCGTCGCCACCTGACCCGACGCCACCGTCACTGTCTGCGACAGCTCCCGGTAGCCGATCAGGCGGACCGTCACGGTCTGCTCGCCCGCCGGTACACCGTCCAACCGGTACGTGCCCTCCGGACCCGACAGCGTACCGATCACCGTTCCCGCAACGAACACCTGCGCGCCGGCCACCGGGGCCAGCGACTCCGCGTCGGTCACCGTCCCCGAGATCGCTCCCTGAGCGAGCAGCGGGGCCGCGCCGATAAAGAGCCAGGCGCTCACTGCCGTGGCGGCCAGCGCGCTCGCGCGCTTCCGCCGTCCTGACGACCTATGCAACATGGATCACCCTTCCTCTAGAGTGAGACCTCCTGCGCCCCGGACCCCCTCCCGTGCCCCAAAACAGAAAACGATCGGGGGGCCGTCGGACCGCGACCCCCCGATCGTCGTTTGCAGACGCTCGTAGCGTTGTTAAGCGCACGCCTCCCGGAACCGTCACTGACGGCGCCGGGAGGCGTCCACGCTCCCTGGAAGGGCTGTCTATCCAACGAACCGCCTTCCTGGTTCAGAACCTTCGGGGGCGAACCCACCCCCGACCCGGGCCTTGCCGGGTTGCTGTTTCCTACCTGACGACCAGATCCCGTGCCTTGCGGTCGGCGGCCTGACTGGCCTTGATCCGCTCCAGCGCGTAGGTCGCCCGCTCCAGCGCGGCGTCGAGGCTGCCGGGAACCACGGTCGGCGTCGGATCGCCGGCCGAACTCGGCCCGCCACCGCCGAACGTGTAGATGTCGCGCTGAAGCACTTCGAGGTCGGCGGCCGGCAGCGGCAGCTGCAGCGCTGTACCCGCCGGCAGGATGTTGTTGCGACGCCCGTGCCAGAACTCGAGTCCGCCAAACACGTTGAACACGTTTTCGAAGTGCTCGAACCACATCGCGTCTCGCAGATTGCCACAACGGCCCTGCACATCGTACCGCTTCCGCGGCGTGCACTCGCCCGCACCGTTGGACGGGACGGCATCCGTCGGGTTCGACGGCGCCGGGGGCAGCCCGGCTTCCATCCGCGTCTTGTTCACGATCTCCGCGGCGCCCGCAAAGTTGCCCATGCGGTAGTGGCCCTCGGCGATGTAGTGGTCCATCTCCTGGGCCGTCATATGCTCCATCGGCCCGAAGAAGCAGAAGCTGCAGCTCAGCGTATAAGCGTCGTACCGAATGTCGCCGTAGTGCGACTGGCGGTACGTACCGCGCTCCGGCCGGAAGATGATCGTCGAGTTGTACTTCGACCGCGGACCGTCGGAGGCAGCCGACGGACTCACGACCTCCGACTTCGCACCGTTCTCATTGACCGGCGGGAACCGCATGTCGTCCCCGAACGTCATTTTGCGCGCTGTGCGCTGCTGCGTGGAGATCGTAAGCCAGTCCTGGTACTCGCCGCTCTGGTCGGCCATGCCCACCCAGTCCATGTGCATCCGGTGCCAGGTGTTGTTCTCCTGCATGAGCGACTTGAGGCCATCGAACCACGGGCTGTCCGACGAGGAGTCCTCACCCGTGATCACGACGTCCCGGATGCCGTTCTGGGAGTGGGAGATGATCTGACCCCAGTTCGCACCGGCGGCATCGGCATCCGTCCGCGGCATGTTCGCCGCGCAGCGCGCCTTCCAGCTTACGAGATAGTCGGCCCACTGGTTGTTGTCCCACGGATTTCCGTTGAGCCACGTATCGTTCAGCGTGAAGGAACTCGACCGGGCGGCCGACTCCGCCGCATCCAGCTTGCCCATCGCGTAGCTGAACATGCCGGTGTAGTCGACCGTTTCGAGTTCGCCGCCGAAATCGGTCGTCTCGTCGACAATGAAGGCCTGGTCATACCACAGCGCGAGCAGGCAGGAGAGGATCGCCTGGTTGCCCGACGCGAAAGCGAGGGCGCGCGCGTTCCGTTCACCGCCCGGCCCGATCTCGAGGCCCGCGTCGATGGCGCGGATCCCATCCGATGCCGCGGAGATGCCGCCGTAGGCGTCACCCCAGTTGGCCTCGAAGACGTAGGCCCAGCGATACGAAGGCGAGTTCGGCAGGGACTCGCGGGGTTCACGACCGAGGTCGTTCATCCCCATGTTGCCCCAGGTCGCCGTGTGGCGACTGGCCATGTGGCCGAACGCGAAGTTCGCGTTGTTCCAATAATGTCCGATTTCCCAGACCTTGAGGAAGGAGCTCGCGATGAGCGTCTCCACATCGTCCGGGCCGGCCAAGGCACGAGCGCGGTCCGGCTGATTCGGGTTGTCGACCTGCAGGTCACACCCCGAAAAGCCGACCGTCAGTGCCAGCGCAAAGGCCGGTAGCGTCAGCTTCCTGTTCATGGTCTCTCCGTTGTTCAATCGGTATCTCCCGGTCCCCTTCCGTTGTGGATCATCGGGCAGGGGACGCCCTCCGGAGAGGGCGCCCCCGCCACTGCCACGGGAAGGAATCAGAATACCAGTTCGGCTGAGAAGGTGAAGGTCCGGAAGTTCGGATAACCGAAGCTATCCACTCGGTTCAGCGCTGCACTCTGAAGCGAACCGCTCCCGCGTCCGACCTCGGGGTCGTAGCCGCGGTAGTCCGTGATCGTGACCAGATTGCGGCCGATCACATTGAGCGTAACCCGATCGAAGACGCCGCTGAACAGACTCTCGACCATGCTCTGGGGCAGCGTGTAGCCGAACGAAAGCTCGCGCAGCTTGATCCAGCTGCCGTCCTCGCGGAACCAGGAGTTGTCGGCGTTCACCGAGTAGACCGCGGAGGCGTAACCGACGGGCTTGTTGTGCTCCAGCGGCTTGCCCGTCTGGTCCGTGTCTTCACCCCGCAGCTCGCGAAGCGCCCACTGCGCCGTGCCGTTGTAGATCGACTGGCCCTGCGAGGTCTCCACGAGCGCGTTCACGCTGAGACCATGATACCGGAAATTCGTCGCGAACGATGCGTTGAAGTCCGGCGTCGTGTTCCCGAACGGCAGGAACTCGGTCAGCGTGCACTTCTCCTCGTAGTCGCCGGGATTCTTCGCCACGCACGCCGGCGAGTAATCCTGAACCTTGATCGGGAGACCCCAGTGGTACGAGTTGGAGCCGTCCGCCGTGGCGACCTCGACCTGCGTTCCCCACAGCTTCTTGCTGAAGCCTTCGGTGAAGGCGGCGCCACCCGTCGGGACGAGGAGGCCGTCATCGTTCACCTGGAAGTTGGCGTTGCAGTCGGAAGCCGAGACGCCTATCGGCGCCAGATCCGCGCAGCTGGTGGCCCACACTTCGCCCCACAGCTCGCCCAGCGGACGACCCTCGGAGACGAAGAAGTTGCCGCCCTGCGTGAAGTCGGGCACGTCCAGACGCGTGATCTCCTGCTGGGTCCGGTCCCAGTTCAGCCGGAACTGGAGGCCCAGGTCCTGCTCGTCGATCGCCGCGTAGCGCAGCGATACTTCGTACGTCTCCGCCGCGATCTCGCCCGCGTTCTGCCACTGGCTCGAGAAGCCCACGAACGCCGGCTGCGGAACCTGCAGGAGTTGCTGGTCCGTCGTCTGCCACGCATACGTCAGATCGAGACCCAGATTGTCGAAGAACACGAAGTTCAATCCCGCCTCTTTCTCGGACGTGAACTCCGGCTTCAACGCGCGGTTCCCGAGGTTGATCGGGAAAATCGCGCCCGCCGAGACGCCGAACGTCTCGTACTGGGCGGCGAAGTTCGGCCGGCCGCCCGCCGTCCCCAGCGAGAAGCGCAGCTTCAGCTCGTCGATCGCATCGATGTTCCAGAAATCTTCCTGAGAGACCCGCCACGCGACCGAGCCGCGGTAGTAGGTCTGCCACCGCTCATCGGGTCCGAACAGCGAGGAACCGTCACGCCGAATGAGACCGTCGACGATGTAGCGGCCGCGGTAGTCGGCGCTCGCGATCCCGAACAGCCCTTCCGACTTGATGGCGCTGGTGAAGTTGTTCCCCGACGTCTCGCCGATGATCGCGCCGAAGTTCGGCACGTCCTGCACCGAGAACCGGCTGCCGAACACGCCGTTCGACTCGTAGCTCTGGTCCTCGATGAGGTAGCGGGCCTTGGCGCGCACGGTGAGGTCGCCGTCCATGAACGCCTGGCTCGCGCCGAGCGTCACCGAAGCGTTGACCGCCTCGTTGGTGGAGTTGAACTCGCGGAGGCTGCCGCCGGTGAAGTCGCCTACGCCGCCGCCACCCAGGCTACGCTCGTTCTTGGGCCGGATCGTGTAGTCGCTGAAGTCCGTCCGGTCGAACGAGGCGTTCGCCTCGAGCGTCAGCCAGTCGATGGCCGCCGGCGAGAAGTTGAGGTCCACGGACCCCATCGTCCGCGTCCGCTCGTCGCGGCTGTCGTTCGTGGCCAGCAGGTAGAGCGGGTTCTCCTCGATCGACTGCGGGTCCGCACCGATCTCGGGATATCCGTCAGTCGGGTCGATCCGCGTGAGGTCGATCGCGGGCGACATGAAGGTCAGCCGCGAGAAGGCGCCCGTCGACACGGCCTTGTCGTCCTGGTCGGAGCGCGAGTAGAAGCCGCTCGCCGCGATGTCGAGATCGCCGAAGCGCGTGTCGACGTTCAGACGCACGTTCTGCCGCTCGTAGCCTTCGTCGTTCGGGAGTCCCACGTCGTAGGCCGACAGGCCCTGTGCGACGCGATCCGCGTTGAGCGTGGCGAGGTTGTCGATGCAGACGGAGCAACTCACGACGCCCGCCTCGCGGAACTGGTTCACGCTCACCCGGAAGCTCGACTCGCCGAAACGGCCCGTCACGGCGCCGTAGATGTCCATCGTCTCGCCGGGATCGAAGAACGTGTCCATGTGGTCGAACAGTTCGTTCGGGAACGCCTGGTTCGCGAACGCCGTCTGCGGAGACGGCTGCTCGCCCGGAGTGATCTGGTTGTAGAGCCGGGCAGAGCCGAAGCCGGGGCGGTTCAGGTCGCGGAAGTCGACCTCGTTGCCCTCGGTGTCGATGAACTTCGAGCCGGACGCGTTCATCTCGTACGGATGCGAACGCACGAGGCCGACATCACCGACGAGCTGGCCGAAGCCGTACTCGCCGCGGCCCGTGATGTTCAGCGAGTTCGTCTGCAGGCCCGTGCCGCGCTTCGTCGTGATCTCGATCACGCCGTTCTGCGCCCGCGAACCGTACAGCGACGCCGCCGCCGCTCCCTTCACGATCTCCACGTGGTCGATGTCCAGCGCGCCCACGTCCGACAGCGACGCGCCTTCGGACTGAATCACGCCGTCGATCACGATCAGCGGTGACGTGCTCCGGCCGGAGGCGTTGATCGACGTCGGTCCGCGCAGCATGATCGACGCCGGCTGGCCCGGCTGGCCCGAAGCGGAGACGACCGATACGCCCGCGGCCTTACCCGCCAACAGCGACGAAGCGTCCGCCGCCGGGACCGGAAGATCCTGCGCCGACAGCCGCTCCACCGTGAACGGGAGCTTCACCTGCGGCGTTTCGCCCACCACTCCCGTTACGACGATGTCCTGGAGGCGAAGCGCCGTCTGCTCCACGGAGAAGTCCGCCGTCGCCACCTGACCCGACGCCACCGTCACTGTCTGCGACAGCTCCCGGTAGCCGATCAGGCGGACCGTCACGGTCTGCTCGCCCGCCGGTACACCGTCCAACCGGTACGTGCCCTCCGGACCCGACAGCGTACCGATCACCGTTCCCGCAACGAACACCTGCGCGCCGGCCACCGGGGCCAGCGACTCCGCGTCGGTCACCGTCCCCGAGATCGCTCCCTGAGCGAGCAGCGGGGCCGCGCCGATAAAGAGCCAGGCGCTCACTGCTGTAGCGGCCAGCGCGCTCGCGCGCCTCCGCCGCCCTGACAAGTGAAACAACATGGATCTCCCTCCTGTGGCAGTGGGATCCTCTACGACCCGAACCTGTTCGAGGGCCGAACCCTCGCCCGACGCAGCCGGGTCAGTACACCGCGTCGAGACCGATCAAAAATGCACGTCGTGTCGTGTCGCTACTCCTCTACAACGATTGGCGGAACCGTTTTGCGACGCACCGGGCGCCGCGATATCGGATGCGCGGCCCGCAGCGAGCCGAAACCGCGCTCCCCGCCACTCTCCGAAGTTCGACGATTCCCACCCGTGGGCGTGCGGCCGTTCGGCGCACACCCGCAACTTCCCCGACGAACGGGACCGGGCAACATGAGTGCCAACTTCGGCCCGTGCAAGACCCTCGAAGGGACCGCTGCGGGACCGCGCGCGCCGCCGTTCGGGGTCCGGAAACCGGGGACCTCAGGACCGGAGAGAAACGCGCGCGAACGTTCGTTTGCCCCGCTGCACGAGATACTCGCCTTCTCCGAGGCGAAGGTCGCCCTCCCGGATCACGCTGCCGTCCACCCGCACCGCTCCCTGGCGTATGAGGCGACCCGCCTCCGAGGAGGAAGCCGCAAGCCCCGAATCGCGAAGGATGTGAGCGATCCAGAGCGTCTCCTGCTTTCCGAGCGAGAGCGACACGGCAGGGACATCCTCCGGCACCTCCCGGCGCCGGTGGAGCCGGTCGAAAGCTTCCCGTGCCTCGCCGGCCGCCGCCGCGCCGTGGTAGCGGGCCACAACGTCTCCGGCCAGCCACCGCTTGGCCGCGAGCGGATCGGTCCCCGCCTGCGCGCGGCGCGAGGCGAGCGCCTCGCCGGAGGCGCTCGATACGAGCACGAGCCACTCGTCGAGCAGCGTGTCCGGAATCGACATCACTCGCCCGAACGTCTCGCTCGCCTCCATCGCGATACCGACGTAGTTGCCGTAGCTCTTGGACATCTTTCGCTGCCCGTCGGTGCCGCGCAGAAGCGGCATGATGAGGCACACCTGCGGCTCCTGGCCCGCGCGCTCCTGGAGTGTTCTCCCCAGCAGCAGGTTGAACCGTTGATCGGTGCCGCCGAGTTCGACGTCGGCCCGCAGCGCGACGGAATCGTACGCCTGCATCATCGGATAGAGGAATTCGACGAGGCTGATGGGACGTCCCTCCCGGTGGCGCGCGGCGAAGTCGTCGCGCTCGAGCATGCGCGCGACCGTGTACTGAGAGGTCAGCCGCAGGATGTCCGCCAGCGCGAGGCCGGCGAGCCATTCGCTGTTCTTCCGGATCTCGGTCGCCGCCGGATCGAGGATGCGGAAAACCTGGTCCTCGTAGCTGGCCAGGTTCGACTCGATCTCCTCCTCGGACAGCATCGGCCGCGTCTCGTCCCTTCCGCTCGGGTCGCCCACGCGGGCCGTGAAGTCGCCCATCACGAAGACCACGCGGTGGCCGAGTTCCTGGAATGTCCGCAGCTTGTGGATCGATACGCCGTGGCCGATGTGGAGATCGGGCCGGGTCGGATCGAACCCCTGTTTAATAAGGAGGGGCCGATCCTCGCGTGCCGAACGCTCGAGCTTGGCCACGAGTTCGTCTTCGGGGACGATGGACTCGGCTCCATCTCGGATTCGGCGGATCTGTTCGTCTACGGGAAGAAACATCTGCACCTGGTGTCGGTATATTCCCTATCGTCCCGTCGCGGGTTCGCTCCCGCCGGGGGCGTCGCGACGGTAGAATCGGGCCGTCGGCGGTTCGATGCGAGGGGTGAGGTCCGGAGGAAAGCGTGAACGGCCGGGAGATCGGAGGGGGGGAACGGGGATGATCCGTCGACGACGAGGCGCGCGGCGGCCGCGGGGCGCGAAGAAGCGGACGCCCGGGAAGCGGAGAAACGTGCGCCGGGCTCTGGTGTTCGCCGTTCTGGTCGGCGGCGGCCTGGGCGGAGGCGTGGCGTGGCGCGGCTGGACGCACCTGTGCGACGACTGCCCCTCCATCGCCCAGATCTACGCCTTCGAACCCAAGGAAGCGACGAAACTCTTCGCGGCGGATGGGTCGCTCCTCGCGGAACTCGCCATCGAGCGGCGGACGCCCATCCGAATGGAGGCGCTTCCCCGCCATGTGTACAACGCCTTCATCGCCGTCGAGGACAAGCGCTTCTGGGGGCACGCGGGGGTGGACCTGCTGCGGACGACGCGAGCCTTCTTCGATTTCCTGCTGAGAGGGTACGGGGCCGCGGGCGGCAGTTCGATCACGCAACAGCTCGCGGGCAACATGTTCGAGAGCTCCGTAAACCGGCGCGACATCAGCATCCGGAGGAAGCTGCGGGAGATGCGGGTCGCGATCGATCTCGAGCGCGCATACAGCAAGTGGGAGATCCTCGAGGCCTACCTGAACCAGATCAATTTCGACGGGGTGTTCGGGGTCCAGGCCGCGGCGGAGCGCTACTTCGGAAAGACCGCTGCGCAGCTGAATCTGCCGGAGGCGGCGCTTCTCGCGGCCATCCCGCGGAATCCGGCGGGGTACAACCCGATCCGCCGCCCCGAGCGGGCGGTCGGACGGCGCAATCTCGTCCTTCAGTTGATGGCGGCGCAGGGCCTCGTGAGCATTGAGGACGCCGAGGCCGCAAAGGCCTACCCGCTGGAACTTGCGAGGGGAGCCCGCATCGAGCAGGACGCGCCCTACTTCGTGGAGTGGGTGCGCCAGCGGCTCTATGACCGGTACGGCACCGACATCTACGAGAAGGGGTTCCGCGTCTACACGACGCTCGACCCGGATCTGCAGGCGGTCGCGGATTCCGCGCTTCTCGCCCAGCTGGAGTGGGTGGACCGCCACCCGGCCTATAGCGGCGTCACCTTCGAGGAAGTGCGGGCGTGGCCGCCCGACAGCCTGTACCAGGTGAGCCGCGGAGGCGCGGAGATGCCGTACGTGCAGGGGATGTTCGTCGCGCTGGACGCGGCGACCGGCGACGTGCGGGCGATGGTGGGCGGGCGCGATTTCGGCGACTCCGAGTTCAACCGCGCGACCCAGGCCATCCGGCAGCCGGGGTCCGTGTTCAAGCCCTTCGTCTACGCGACGGCGATCGCGTCCGGCATCCCCGCGTCGGAGATCATCTACGACCAGCCGTACTACCTCGAGAACGTCGGCGGCGATCCCTACGCGCCGCGCAACTTCGAGAACGACTTCAAAGGCCCGATGACCCTGCGGCGGGCGCTGGCCCGGTCCATCAACATTGTGGCGGTCAAGCTGGGACAGCGCGTCGGCGAGGAGTCGTTCGCGCAGATGGCCGAGCGCATGGGGGTCGCGTCGAACGTCCCGCGGGTGCCGTCCGCCGCGATCGGCTCAATGGACGTTCGTCCGATCGAGATCGCCAGCGCCTACAGCACCTTCGCGAACCTCGGCGTCCGGGTCTCTCCCCGCTCGATTCTCCGCGTGGAAAGCAAAGACGGCCGCGTGCTCTTTGAGAGCCGGGTCCAGCGCGAGCGGGTGCTGGAGCCGGACATCGCCTGGATCGCCCAGTCCATGCTGCGGGATGCGGTGGACCAGGGGACCGGGACGCTGGCGGTGAGGTCTCGCTATGCGATTCCCTTCTCCATACCGGTAGCGGGCAAAACGGGAACGACGAACGATGCGACAAATACGTGGTTCGTCGGATTCACGCCGGACCTCGTGACGACGACGTGGATCGGGCTCGACCGGCCCCGGCGCATCTATCCGGGCGCCACGGGGGGAGGCACGGCGGCGCCGGTCGGAGCCGCGGTGCTCGCGCACTACTACGAGATGCACGAGCACCCCGACGCCTGGGAGCGGCCGCCCGGCCTCATCGAGCGGACCGTGGACGAGACGACGGGACTGCTGTCCACGCGCTGGTGTCCGCTCGACGTCCGTTACGTCGAGGTCTACCTCGAGGGGACGGAGCCGACCGAGACGTGCGACGCGCATGGTCCGTGGAGCGCGAGGGCCCCCATTCGGCGGAGTTTCGCGCCGCATTAGCCTAGCGGGCGATCCGCTCCAGAATCAGGGGTTGCGGCGCGGGCGGCTCGGGAGAGACCCGGATCGCGTCCCTGAGGCGGTGGGCCGCCGTCGCGGCGCTGGCCGGGTCCGCCGCGTGTACGGTGACGAGAGGTTCGCGTCCGGTAACGCTGTCGCCCGCCCGGCGGTGAAACTCGAACCCCACTCTCGGATCGACCGCATCCTCGACGCGGCGGCGGCCGGCACCAAGTTCCACCGCGGCGACGCCCACCCTGCGAGCGTGGACATCGAGCCAACCGGAGCCGGGGGATGGGAAGGGTTCGCGGATCGGGGCCGTGGGGAGGCGCCCGGGATCGTCGGCCACCCTCGGGTCCCCTCCCTGGACCTCGATGAGCCGCGCGAAGCGCTCGAGCGCGGCCCCGCCATCCAGGATCGCGCCGAGTTCCGCCGCGGCCTCTTCCGCGTCGGGGGCGCGACCGACGGAGACGAGCAGCTCGGCGCTCAGCGCCAGGGTGACTTCGCGCAGATCCGCGGGTCCCCCGCCTCTCAAAGTCTCGATCGCCTCGCGCACTTCCAGCGCGTTGCCGACGGTGCGACCCAGGGGGGCATTCATATCGGTGAGAAGCGCGCTCGTCCGTACTCCCTCGGCTGTCGCGAGGTCTACCATGGTGCGCGCCAACCCACGTGCCTGGTCACGGTCGGTAATGAAGGCGCCACGCCCACACTTCACGTCGAGCACGAGCGCCCCGATCCCTTCCGCCACTTTCTTGGAAACGATCGAAGCCGCGATCAGGGCTGGGGAAGGAACCGTCCCCGTCACGTCCCGGAGCGCGTAGAGACGTCCGTCGAGCGGCGCGATTTCCTTCGTCTGGCCGATCATGGCGCACCCGATCTCGTCGAGAATGGCCTGGAACCGTGCCAGATCCACGGACACGTTGAAGCCGGGGATCGCCTCGAGCTTGTCCAGCGTGCCTCCGGTATGTCCGAGGCCGCGACCCGACATCATGGGGACGCGAAGTCCGGCTTCGGCCAGGAGAGGCGCGAGGATGAGCGAGACCTTGTCGCCGACGCCACCGGTGGAGTGCTTGTCGACCGCCGGCGGACCGTCGTCCGCGAACTGCAGTCGCGCCCCGG
This sequence comes from Candidatus Palauibacter soopunensis, assembly GCF_947581735.1. NCBI lineage: Bacteria > Pseudomonadati > Gemmatimonadota > Gemmatimonadia > Candidatus Palauibacterales > Candidatus Palauibacteraceae > Candidatus Palauibacter > Candidatus Palauibacter soopunensis. The sequence continues at coordinate 3,166 of NZ_CANPVT010000040.1, read as the reverse complement.
ACTCGATGATCTCTCGCAGAAGCACGGACAGCTCGGCGGGATCCAGCCCGCGGATGAACGCGGCCATGAGGAAGGCGGACATCTGATACTCGGCGACGTTTCCTTGGAGATACGCACGCAGGAAGGCCGCGAGTTCATCGGACGAGAGCCGACCCCCGTCTCGCTTTTTCTCGATGATCCGGGTCGGGAGCATGAGGCGCCAACCTTGTCCGGCCCCGGCCCCATGTCTAGCTTTTTTCGCGATGATCTCCCCCACGCAGGCCCCTCCCGTGATCCTGCCGAGGTCGGTCCTCGCGGATCTCTTTCACCGCTGCGCAAGCCTGGGCGATGCCGGCATTGCGGCGTTGAACGAGGCGGGGGATCGTACCGGCGCGGAGGCCGTCGCGCTGCTCGGCGACTCGCCGGACGCGCTGGACGCAGAGGAGTTCTGGGCTTTCCTCGACGAGATCCTCCGGAAGGCGGGCCTCGGATCGATATCGTTCAAGCCCGGGGGAGGAGCCTCCGCCGCCATCGCCTGGCGTGACTCGGCGGAAGCCATGGCGGCCGGGAACGTCCGCTGCCACTTCGCGACCGCGCTGCTCCGGGGCGTTCTGAGCCGCCTGGCGGACCGTGCTGTAGAGGTCGCCGAAGTGCAGTGTGGCGGCGGCACGGAGCCATGCTGGTTCGTGTTCGGATCCGTGGAGACGATCCAGCGGCTGCGTACCGGCGGCCAATCGCGGGCCGGGGGCCGGGAGCACTGAGCATGTCCGGCGGTCGTTTGATGGCGCTCGACTACGGCCGACGACGCATCGGGGTGGCCGTCACCGATCCGACCCGTACGATCGCGGCGCCCCGCGGCGTGGTGGAGAGATCGAACCGACGGGCTCCGGGGACCGCGATCCCGGGCGCGCTGACCGCACTCGTGGCGGAATTGGACCCCGCCGCCATCCTCGTGGGTATTCCGTTCTCGATGGATGGGACCGCGGGCGAGATGGCCGAAGAGGCACGGGCCTTCGCCCGGGCTTTGGAGGAAGCAACGGGAGTACGAACGATCGAGTGGGATGAGCGGCTGTCGACTGCCCGCGCGGAACGAGAGATCCTCAGCATGGACCCGCCTCGAGGCCGACGGCGGCGGAAGGGCCGGACGGACGAAATGGCCGCGGCGCTGATGCTCTCCGCTTATCTGCGCAGCGCCCCCGCCGGTGCCGGCGTCCCCCGAAGCCCATGAAACTCCTGCCGAAAGCGACGGGCGTTCGCCTGCTCCTCGCCGCTCTCGCCGCCCTGGCGCCCGTGGCGTACGGGTTCTTCTCCGCCGAGTTCCGGGGACGCGGCTTCCCCGATGGGTCGGTGGTCGAGATCCTCGTCCCCGATGGCGCGGCGTCGCTCGACGTCGCCGACGTGCTCCGCGCGCAGGAACTGATCTTCCATCCGCGGATCTTCGACGCGTACGTGCGCCTGAAGGGTCAAGGGCGGCAGCTGAAGGCCGGCCGGTACGAGATTCCGCGCGGCGCTCCGTACCCGTACCTGCTGGAGGTGCTCCGAACCGGGGCCGTCGTTACGACGCCGCTCACGATCCCGGAGGGTTTTCGGCTCCCGCAGGTGGCGGAACGCCTGGCCGCCTACGTGGGCGATTCGACCGCCGCCGTCCTTGCCTACCTTGCAGCTCCGGAGCGTGTGGGTGAGCTGGGCGTGCCGGGTCCCACACTCGAAGGATACCTGTTCCCGGAGACGTATCGATTCGCCGATGGCGTCGGAATCCCGGTCATCGTCCGGGCGATCGTCGGACGATACAGCGCTTTCTGGGGGGCCGAGGAGCAGGCTCAAGCCGCCGCGCTCGGCCTCGACGAGAGAGAGATCGTGACGCTCGCGAGCATTGTCGAGAAGGAAGTCCGGTGGGACGAGGAGCGTCCGGTGGTCGCGGGAGTCTACTGGAACCGCCTTCAGCGCGACATGCTTCTGCAGGCGGATCCCACGGTACAGTACGCCCTCGGCGAACCGCGCGCGCGTTTGCTCTACCGCGACATCGACGCCGTCGCGGATCACCCCTACAACACCTATACGCAGCAGGGACTGCCGCCCGGGCCCATCGCTTCGCCGGGCGAGGCATCGCTGCGGGCCGCCCTCCAGCCCGCCGACCACGAGTACATCTTCTTTGTGGCGCGAAACGATGGCTCGCACGAATTCACCCGGACCCTGCGCGAGCACAACAACGCGATAGACCGGATCCGCGTCGGCCGCGAGTCGGCGGAACGCTAGTTCGGAAAGGACCGTGCCCGGCTCGCCCACGCCGGATGGCTGGCCTCTCATGGTGATCACCCACCCGAGGCCCGCCTGCGACCGTCCGCTCGAGCAGGTCGTAGCGGAATGCGTGGACGCCGGGGCACCTGCGATTCAACTCCGGGACAAGACCGCGGACAGCCGCGCGCTCGCCTCGACCGCGGAGCGGCTCCGTGCGATCACGAAGTCTGCGGGCGCCGCCTTCATCGTGAACGATCGTCTCGATGTCGCCCTTGCCGTCGGCGCGGATGGCGTCCATCTGGGTCCGGACGATCTCACCGTCTCGGCCGCCCGCAACATCGCCCCCAGCGACTTCATCATCGGCTATTCCACCGATGATCCCGAGGAAGCTCGCCGCGGGGCGGCTGCGCGGGCGGACTATCTGGGCGTCGGAGCCGTGTTCGGTACGCGCTCCAAGCCCGGCCTCGCCGACGAAGCGATCGGACCTGACCGAGTCCGGCTCGTCCGGGAGGCCAGCGGTCTCCCCTGTCTCGGAATCGGCGGCATCACGCCGCAGAACGCTCCCGAGGTGCTCGAGACCGGCGCCGGCATCGCGGTCCTGTCAGCTGTAATGTCCGCCTCGGACCCTGCAGCGGTCGTACGGGAGCTTCTTCGCATCGCCGGCGGAGGAGGAGGGTGTGGGCGCTAGCTTGCTGGTGAACGCCGCGGCACTGCCGAGCGGTCGGGGAGCACCCCGTCGCGCGGCGGAGGAGGAGCTGTCGGCGCTGGCTTGCTGGTGAACGCCGCGGCCGTGCCGAGCGGCCGCGGAGCACCCTGTCGCGCGGCGGCGCTGGCGCACGAGCGCTGATCGGCAGACGTTCAAGGCTGACGCCGGCGCCGACAGCTCCTCCTCCGCCGCTCCACCGCAATGATCGGGCAACCGGACTGCGGCCGATCCGCCCGCACGGCC